>JAFGEZ010000011.1 GCA_016931295.1 Candidatus Krumholzibacteriota bacterium | reverse complement strand
ACTGCCGCGCGATCCTCGCCGTCGGGCGGAAGGGCGCGGTGGGCGAGGTCTACAACATCGGCGCGGGCGAGGAGCATCCCAACATCGAGATCGCGCGGCGGATCGTCGAGCTGACCGGCGCCGACCCGGCGCTGCTCACCCGCGTCTCCGACCGCCCCGGCCACGACCGCCGCTACGCGCTCGACACGCGCAAGATCAGGCAACTCGGCTGGAAGCCGGCAATCGGCTTCGAGGAGGGTCTCGCCCGGACAATCCGCTGGTACCGACGCAACGAGGACTGGTGGCGCCCCGTGAAGGAGGGCGCCTTCAGGAAGTACTACGCCAGGATGTACCGCGATCGCATCCGGTCGGCAAGGGGCGGGAAGGAGCGGAAGTGAAGGCGATCGTCGTCGTCGGCGCGCGGCCGAATTTCATGAAGGCGGCTCCCATCGTCGGGGAGTTCCGCCGCCGCGGACGGATACGGCCCGTCCTCGTCCACACGGGACAGCACTACGACGAGAACATGTCGAAGGTCTTCTTCGACGATCTCGGCCTTCCCGAGCCGGACATCCACCTCGGCGTCGGTTCCGGCTCCCACGCGATACAGACGGCGAAGATCATGACCGCCTTCGAGAAGGTTGTCCTCGCCGAGCGTCCCGATCTCGTCATCGTCGTCGGCGACGTCAACTCGACGCTGGCCTGCTCGCTCGTGGCGGCGAAGCTGCTCGTCCCTGTCGCCCACGTGGAAGCGGGGCTCAGGAGCTTCGACCTCGAGATGCCCGAGGAGATCAACCGGATGGTCACCGACGTCCTGTCGCGCTGGTGCTTCACCACCTCGCCCGAGGCGGAGATCAACCTGAAGCGCGAGGGGGTGGAAGAGGAACGGATCTTCTTCGTCGGCAACGTCATGATCGATTCCCTCCTCGGCTACCTCGATGCGGCCGGCCGGTCGCCGGTCCTCGGCCGCCTGAAGCTCGAGGAGGGAGGCTACGTACTCGTCACCCTTCACCGCCCGTCGAACGTCGACCGCCCGGAGGTCTTCCGCGGGATACTCGACGCCCTCGTTCGCCTGTCCGGAGAGCGCCCCGTCGTCTTCCCCGTCCACCCGCGCACGCGGGGGACGATCGACGGAGCGACGCCGCCGATGCCCGCGGGGCCGGGGCTGCGACTCGTCGATCCGGTCGGCTACATCGACTTCCTCCGCCTGATGCGCTCGGCGGCCCTCGTCGTCACCGACTCCGGGGGCATCCAGGAGGAGACGACCGTCCTCGGCGTGCCCTGCGTCACCGTGCGGGAGAACACCGAGCGGCCGATCACGATCGAGATGGGGACGAACGTGCTCGCGGGCACCGACGGGCGCCGCGTCCTCGCCGAGGCCGAACGTCTGCTCCGCGAGGGACCGGGCGAGCACCGGATCCCCCCGCTGTGGGACGGCGGAGCCGCGGCCAGGATCGCGGACGTTCTCGAGGCGCGCGTCGCCGGAAAGCGATGACCGACCGACCCGACAACCGCGATTCCTTCGCCGCGGGCTACCTGTGGAGCTTCGGCGCCACGGCCTTCCCGCTCGCCGGCATCTTCGTCGCGTCGCTGATCGTGGCCCGGTGGATGGGCCCCGAGACGATCGGTCTCGTCTCGCTGACGATGGCCGTGGCGACCTTCGTCCTCATCGGCGCGAAGTTCGGGATCGACGGCGCGGCCTCGCGGCTCCTCTCCGAGTACGCCGTCTCGGACCCCGGCCTCGTGCCGGTCCTCGTCCGGTCGAGCCTCGTTCTCCGCGCCCTCTTCACCGTGCCGCTCGCCGCGGGGTCGACCCTCGCGGCGCCCCTGCTCGCGCGGCTGTTCCACGACCCGGCGCTCGTGCCGCTCTTCCAACTCGGCGGCCTCCTGATCGTCTCGGTCTCCCTGAACGAGCTCGTCGCCCTGTTGGTCATCGGGCTCGGGCGGTTCCGCACGCTCTTCTCGATGCGCGCCTCGATGTTCCTGCTCCGCGTCGGGCTCGTCGCGGCGGCGGCCGCCCTGGCCGGAGGCGCCGCCGGCGTGATCGCGGCCTACTGCGCTGCGGCGTTCCTGCCGGGGATCGCCGTCCTCGCGCGGCTGTCCGCCCCGCGGCCGGGCTCCGCGTCCGCAAAGAAACCCCCGGTGATGCGCCGCCTCCTCCATCTGAGCGTGCCGCTCGCGGTGAGCGGCGCGTCGGTCACGATCTACTCGATCCTCGACAAGCTCATGCTCGGCTACTACAGCGGCGCCGAGCCCGTGGGGCTCTACGCCGTCTCGCGCAGCGTCGTCGAGGCGTCGCTCTTCCCGACCTTCGCCCTCGTCATGGCGCTCCGCCCGGCGCTCGCCGCCGCATGGTCCTCCGGCGACCGGCCTCGCTGCGCCGCGCTCGCGCGCGGATCGCTGCGGTCGTCGCTCGTCTACGCCCTCTGCGTCGTCGTCGTCTTCGCCGCGCTCGCCGGGCCGCTCGTGACGGGGCTCTTCACCGAGCGGTTCCTGCCGTCGGCCGGGCTGCTTGTCCTCTTCCTGCCCCTCGTCGTCATGCGGTGTCTCGGCGCGGTGATTCTGCCGGGGCTCGTCGCCGCCGACCGGGCCGGCACGTACGCGCGCCTCACCGTGGCCGGCGCGGCCCTGAACTTCGCGCTCAACGCGGCGCTCATCCCGCGGTTCGGCGCCGGTGGAGCCGTGGCCGCAACGCTCCTCTCCTACATGCCGATCGAGGTTCTCGGGCTCCGGGCCGTGGGACGGGCCTTTCCCGGGCTGTGGCGGCGAGAGGACACGGCGGCGGCCGTCCGAGCGGCAGCCGTCGGCGCGGCGATCGTCATCCTGTACCGGTCGTTCGTTCCCCTGCCCGCCGGGCTGCCGGCAACGATCCTCCATGCCGCGGGCCTGACGGTTTTCTACGCGGCGGGTGTCCTCGTTGCGAAGGTCGTCGCGCCCGGCGAGGCGCGCGCGATCCTTCGCTCGCTCGCACGGCGAGGCAGACCGGCAAACGGCCTTCCCCCGGGCGGCGGCGGACGCCGCGCATGAATGGTGCTTGACAAGCCTCTGCGCTTGGATGAATCTTTAGCCGGAAATCCAAGGAGGAGTGTCTCTTGACTACCGCGGGCCTGATCGTCCCAACGGTCGTTTCCTTCGTCTTCTGCCTCGTGCTGACGCCGCTCGTGCGCGGTATCGCCGTGCGGTGGAAGCTCTGCGACAAGCAGAACGGACGGGGCAGCCGCGACATCGCCCACATCGGCGGCGTGGCGATGATCGGCGCGGTGCTCTTCGCGCTGATCCCCGCCTTCCTCTTCTCCTTGCCCGCGAGCCCGCTCCACCGCGCCTTTCTTCCGGTGCTGATCGGCAGCGGTTTCCTCACCTTCCTGCTCGGCATCATCGACGACCTGCGGAGCCTGCATTACCTCTACAAGCTCTTCTTCCAGATCGCCGTCTCGGTCTTCGTCGCGGCGGCCGGCGTGCCCCTGCTCTCGCATTTCAACTTGATCGATCTTCCCGTGCCCCACGCCATCGGGGCCCTGGCCGCAGCCGCCGTCTGGATGCTGGCGATCACCACGTCGTTCAATCTCATCGACGGCATCGACGGTCTCGCCTCGGGGCTCGCCCTGATCGCCTCGCTCGCCTTCGCCGCGGCCGGGTATCTCTTCGGCAACCACGTGGTCACGGTCCTCGCGCTCGTCGTCTTCGGAACGACGCTGGCCTTTCTCCGGTACAACTTCCCGCCGGCGAGGATATTCATGGGCGACTCGGGATCGCTCTTCCTCGGGCTCCTCTTCGGTTTGATGACCCTCCTCGTGATCGTGCCGGGGGAACGCATCTTCTGGCGCACCGCCGGGTGCGTCGTCATCCTCGGCATTCCGCTCATCGACACGGCCCTCGCGTTCGCCAGGCGGCTGCTCACCCGCCGGCCGGTCTTCGAGGCCGATCTCCGCCACGTGCACCACGTGCTGCTCTACCGCTGCGTCTCGGTGCGGGCCGTCGACGCGATCCTCTGGACGCTCGGCGCGGTCTTCGGTTTGCTCGGCGTCCTCACGATGCGCGGCAGCGTCGCCGCGCTCGCGGCGGCGATCGCGATCGACGTCCTCTTCTTCGTCGTCTCGCTCCACGCGATGGTCCACATCACCCTGCCGATCGAATCGGCCCGCGAGATCCTCGGCAGGAACGGGATCTCCACCTCCCGGCTCGTTCCCCGACGCTGACCGCTTTGCGTTTGTCTTTTACCCGCTGCTGTGCTAGCCTGAGCGCGGTTCGGTGAACGACGACGACCTTCGCGGAAAGAGACACGCACGTGGCACAGCGAAGACGCTTCACCATCGGTTGCACGGACGGGGCATGCTCGCGAGCGAGCCTCGAACGCGCGGTGGACGCCATCCGGGACGCGTCGCCGCGCATCGGGATCGCCGCGCACGGCGAGTGCTCGCGCAGCTTCGCGGCCCTCGCGCAGGCGCTCGTGAAGGGCGGCATCGACGTCGCCGTGGCGGATGCGCGGGAGATACCGGACCGCATGCCCTCCGGGATCGAGATCGCCGCCATTCCGAAGCGGGTGAACCCCTTCGACGTGCTGGTCTCGGCGGGGACGCTCCTCGACGACATCCCCGAGGGCGCGCCGCTCGTCACCGTCTTCGAACACACGCTCGCGCAGGTGCTGTACTACCGGCCCGATCTCGACCACGTCCTCGCGCGCTCGTCGATCGACAGCCTCTTCGACGATCTCGCCGCCGGGCGGATCGCCGGGTTCGTCTGCCCCGCGGCGGACATCGAGGCGGTCAACCTCCAGGAGCACGTGACCGAGGTCTTCACCTCCTCGGTCAGCATGCCCGCGCCGGGCCAGGGGATCGTTGCGCTCCTCGCGCGCGCGGGCGATCGCGACGTCGAGGCATTCGCCGGTCTGATCAACGACACGTCGAGCGTCGCCGAGTACGGAACCGAGCGGATGCTGCTGGCGATGCTTCCCGGGCACGGCCGGTGCCACGTGGGCGTGCTGGCGAACTACGAGGACGAGCAGTTCCACATCGAGGGGTCCCTCACCGCGCCCGACGGAACCGAGCGCGTCGTCGCGTCCGTCTTCGGGATGATCGGCCGCGAAGCGCCCACCGTCGGCGAGCTCGCCGAGGAACTGTCCGCCGCCGGCGGGCAGATGATGAAATCGTACAGGTAGCGGACGAACAATAGATCGGACGGGAACGATGCTCGACCGGAAGATGATACGGAAGGACCCCGAACGGGTCAGGAAGGGCATCGAGCGCAAGGGCGTCGAGTTCGACCTCGACGCGTTCCTTTCGCTCGACGAGCGGCTGCGGGCGCTGATCCGGGAGAACGAGGATCTGAAGGCGGAGCGCAACCGCGTGTCGGACGAGATCTCCGCCATCAAGAAGGAGGGCGGGGACGCCACGGAGATCATCGCGCGCATGAAGGACGCGGCGAACCGCATCAAGGAGCTCGACGCGGAGATGAGGGATCTCTCCGGCGAGCTCGACGACCTCCAGCTCGCCATCCCCAACCTGCCGCACGAATCGGTGCCCGACGGGAACGGTCCGGAGGACAACCCGGTCGTCCGGGAGTGGGGGACGATCACGGAGCATCCGCAGGAGCCGCTGCCGCACTGGGAGATCGCCGAGAAGCTCGGCATCGTCGACCTCGCCGCCGGGGCCGCGATCACCGGGCGCGGGTTCGTCGTCTTCCGCGGCGACGGCGCGCGCCTCGTCAGGGCCCTGATCAACCTGATGCTCGACATGCACGCGGACCAGGGGTACGAGGAGGTGTGGGTGCCCTTCGTCGTCAATCGCGATTGCATGGTCGGCACCGGCCAGCTGCCGAAGATGGAGGAGGACATGTACCTCGTCGAGAAGGACGACCTCTTCCTCGTTCCGACCGCCGAGGTGCCCGTCACCAACCTGTTGCGCGAGCGCATCGTCGACGGCGACCGCCTGCCGATTCGCATGACCGCATACACGCCCTGCTTCCGGCGCGAGGCGGGTTCCTACGGGCAGGACACGCGGGGGTTGATCCGGGTGCACGAGTTCGACAAGGTCGAGATGGTGCGGATCGCGTCCCCCGATGATTCCTACGCGGAGCTGGAGACGCTCCTGGCCGACGCCGCGGCCGTGCTCGAGGCGCTCGAGATCCCCTACCGGGTCATCGAGCTCTGCACGCGGGATCTCTCGTTCGGCGCCGCGAAATGCTACGACATCGAGACGTTCGCGACGGGGGTCGGGAAGTGGCTCGAGGTATCCTCGTGCAGCAACTTCGAGGATTTCCAGGCGCGGCGGGCGAACATCCGCTTCCGGCCCGGGGCGGGAGGGAAGCCCGAATTCGCGCATACGCTCAACGGATCGGGACTCGCCCTGCCGCGCGTGATCGCGACGATACTCGAGAACAACCAGACGCCGACCGGCAAGGTCCGCGTCCCCGCCGCGCTCGTCCCGTACATGCGCGGCCGGGAATTCCTCGAGGCATAGAAGGACATGCGTTCACCGAGAAACCTTCCCTTCCTCCTCAGGGTATACCTCGTCGCCGGCGTTGCCGTCCTCGTGGCCGCGGCGCTCTGGTACAACGGCACGATGATCGGCCGGATGCAGGCGCAGTCGAACGATCTCACGCGCCTCTTCTCGCGCTTCATCGCCATCGAGCTGCGGGACATCCGCGGGGACGATCGCCGCGCCGAGTTCGTCACGCAGGTGCGGAACGCGATCAGCGTTCCCTTCGTCGTCTCGGACATCTCCGGGAGGCCGATGATCTGGAACGGCATCGGCGTGGAACAGGTGGGGGACGACGAATACTTCCGGCTGACGAACTTCGATCCCGACGCCCCGAACGATCCGCTCCTCGAGCGCGTGCTCGAGCGCGCGCGCATGTTCGACCGGATCAACGACCCGATCCGGATCGAGGGGGACGAGGTGAGCCTCGTCCTGCACCACGGGACCTCGCGGCTCCAGCGGGAGCTCGCCGTCGCGCCCTACGTGCAGATCGCCGTGCTCGCCCTCTTCCTCCTCTTCGGGTTCCTCATGTTCCGCGCGCTCAAGCAGAACGAGCAACGGTCCATCTGGGTGGGCATGGCGAAGGAGACGGCGCACCAGCTCGGCACGCCGCTCTCGTCGATCATGGGATGGCTCGCGATGATACAGGAGGAGACGGCGGAGGCCGAGGTCTCCGAAAATGTCCAGACGGCGATGCGGGAGGTCGAGGCCGACGTCGACCGCCTCGTGCGGATCTCGTCGCGGTTCGGCAAGATCGGCTCCGCCCCGAAGCTCGAGTACCACAAGATCGCGCCGATCATCGAGGACACGGTCGACTACTTCGAGCGGCGGCGCCCGTCGCTCCGCATCGGCTCGACGATCTCCGTCGATCTCGAGGAGCTCCCCCTGGTCCGGTGCAGCGCCGACCTGCTCGGCTGGGTTTTCGAGAACCTCGTGAAGAACTCCCTCGACGCGATCGACGGGGAGGGGGGGAGTATCGCCATCGTCGGCAGGATGAACCCGGGCGAGAAACGCGTCGAGATCACCTTCTCGGACAACGGGAAGGGGATGACCGCGAGCCAGCGGAACCGTATCTTCACGCCGGGGTATACTACGAAGAGCCGCGGATGGGGGCTCGGCCTCGCGCTCGTCAGGCGGATCGTCGAGGAGATACACGGGGGTTCGATCCGCGTGACCCATACGCTTCCCGGGAAGGGCACCACCTTCCTCATCACGTTCCCGGTCGACTGACCGCGCCCGAAAGGATCGCCCGTTGAAGAAGACACGGATCATCTGGGTCGACGACGAGATCGACCTGCTCCGCTCGCACGTCATGTTCCTCGAGGGGAAGGGCTACGAGGTGCGCGGCGTTTCGAGCGGCGCCGAGGCGATCGAGCTGCTCTCCTGCGAGCGCTTCGACCTCCTCCTCCTCGACGAGACGATGCCGGGCCGGAGCGGGCTCGAGACGCTCCAGGACATCAAGGAGATCGATCCGAACCTCCCCGTCGTCATGATCACCAAGAACGAGGCCGAGGATCTCATGGAGCAGGCGATCGGCATGAAGATCGACGACTACCTGCTCAAGCCGATCAACCCGCTCCAGATCTATTCGGCGGCGAAGCGGCTCCTCGAGTCGCACCGCATCCAGGAGGGGGCCGCGAGCAAGGACTACCTGCAGGTCTACCGGCGGCTGAGCGACGAGATCGTCGGGCAAGCCGGGCCGGAGGACTGGATCCGCATCCACCAGGAACTCTCCTTCTGGGATCTCGAGTTCGACCGCTTCAGCGACACGGGGCTGGAGCAGACGCACGACGACCTGCGCAGGAACGCAAACATCGAGTTCGGCCGTTTCATCGAGGAGCGCTACGCCGGCTGGGTCAACTCCGACGACCGTCCCCTGCTCAGCGTCGACATCATGAAGCGATTCGTCATCCCGCGGCTGGCCGGGAAGCGGAAGGTCTATTTCATCGTCATCGACTGCATGCGGTTCGACCAGTGGCTCCGCATCGAGGATCTCATCGCTCCCTTCTTCACCGTCGGCCGCGACAGCTACATCTCGATCCTGCCGACGGCGACCCCCTACTCGCGCAACGCCATCTTCGCGGGACTCTTCCCCGACGAGATCGCCAGGCGGCACCCGCAGTGGTGGCTCGAGCGCTCGCGCGACGAGCTGAGCAAGAACCGCTTCGAGAACGAGCTGATGCTCGACCAGCTCAAGCGCCACCATCTCGACGGCCTCTCGACGAAGTACGTGAAGGTCTACGAATCGGAGGAGGCCAACGAGATCCGGAAGCAGGTGAACAGCTACCGGGGGATCGATCTCGTCGCGCTCGTCTTCAACTTCCTCGACATCCTCGCCCACGGACGCAGCCAGAGCGAGATCCTCCAGGAGATCGCGCCCGACGAGGGCGCGTTCCGCTCGCTGATGCGCACGTGGTTCGCGCACTCGGCGCTCTACGACATCCTCCAGCGGATCGCCGACCACGGCGCCTCGGTCGTCATCACGACCGATCACGGCTCGATTCTCGGCAAGAAGGCCTCGCTGGTCCACGGCAACCGCGACACGTCGACGAACCTGCGGTACAAGTTCGGCGAGAACATCAACGGCGATCCGAGGCAGACCCTTCTCGTTCGCCGTCCCGCCGACTTCCGGCTCCCCGCCGAGGGGCCGTCGAAGAACTACATCTTCGCCAAGGAGAACTACTACTTCGTCTACCCGACGAAGTTCCACGAGTACGAGAAGCAGTACCTGGGCACGTTCCAGCACGGCGGCATCTCGCTCGAGGAGATGATCATCCCCGTGATCACCCTCGAGCCGAAGTGAGGGACCGGCGATGACCGGACGTCTTCGCGATCTCGCCGGCGAGAAGGCGACCCGGCGATTCGACAGCGATTCGCCGCGGGCGACCCGGTCGCTCGGCGAACGGATCGGGCGCAGCGTCCCGGCCGGGACGACCGTCTCGCTCGAGGGCGGGCTCGGCGCGGGAAAGACCCTGCTGATGAAGGGGATCTGCGCGGGGCTCGGGGTCGCCGACGAGGTGCTGAGCCCCACCTTCATCCTCGTCGAGGAGTACGAGGGGGAGCTTCCCGTGAAACACTTCGACCTCTACCGGCTCGAGGAGTACGACGAGGTCGAACGGATCGGCCTCTTCGACGTCGTCGACGGCAGGAACGTCGTCGTCGTCGAATGGGGGGACCGTCTTCCCGACGGCGCATTCTCCTTCGACGTCCGCGTGATCGTCGCGGTGACCGGCGAGCGATCGCGCGCGATCTCGATCGACGCGCCCGCGGATCTGCTCGATGCGATCGAGGAGGGGGCGTCATGACCGGCGGGACGTGGATTCTCGCTCTCGACACCTCGCATCCGACCGGCAGCGTCGCCGTCGTCGCGGACGGTGAGATCGCCGGCGAGATCGTCTTCGACGCGAGCGAGACCCATTCGGCGACGCTCATGCCGGCGATCGACGCCTGTCTTTGCGCGTCGAAGCGAACGATCCCCGGCATCGACCTCTTCGCCGTCGTCTCGGGGCCGGGATCCTTCACCGGCCTCAGGATCGGGCTCGCCACGGTCAAGGCCTTCGCCGCGATCAGGCGGCGCCCCGTGGCCGCCGTCGGGAGCCTCGAACTCCTCGCCGCGGCGATCCCCTTCGCGCCGGTTCCCGTCGTGCCGCTGATAGACGCGCGGCGTGGCGAGGTCTACGCCGCCGCATACGACACCGCGGCGGGAACGCCGGCCTCCCTTCTCGATCCGTGCGCCGCGTCCCCGGAGGACGTTTCCGCCCTTCTCGCCGCCTCGGGGATCGCGGGGCCCGTCGTCCTCTGCGGGTCGGGGGCCGTGCGCTACGCCGACCAGCTCCGCGCCGCCCTGCCACCGGGCACCGCGTTCGCCGGCCCGCGGTGGGCCGTGCCGTCGGCGGCCCTGCTCGCCGCGCTCGCCGCGGAGCGCCCCCCCGTGCCCTACGGGGAGCTCGCGGCGCTCGAGCCCGTCTACATCCGGCCGCCGGACGCCAGGCTGCCCCGGCACGCGCCGCTCCGGCCAGGCGGGGACGGCCGGCCGTGAGCGACTGCCTCATCAGGCGCATGACGCGCGACGACCTGCCGCGCCTCCTCGAGATCGAGCGGGAGAGCTTCCCCGTGCCGTGGACGAGGGGGATGTTCCTCGATCAGCTCTCCCAGGGCGCCTTCTCGATCAACGTAGTCTGCGTCTCCGGCGGGCTCGTGACGGGGTACGCGGCCGCGTGGGCGATCTGCGACGAGATACATCTGCTCTCGATCGCCGTCGATCCCCGGAACCGCCGCGCCGGCGCGGGAACGGCGCTGCTCGAGGCGGTGATCGAGGAAGGGCGCCCGGCAGGCGGCCGCATCGTGATGCTCGAGGTGCGCCGCGGCAACGATCCCGCGCGCCGCTTCTACGAGAAGCACGGGTTCAGGACGGTCGGCGAGCGCCCGGGGTACTACCGGGAGACGGGAGAGGACGCCGTGCTGATGGAGAGGATCCTCGATGACTGAGCGGACGTCGATGGGAAGGATGCAGGGCCGGGCGGAGCTCGCCGTCGTCCTCGGCTCCGGCCTCGCCCCGCCCGCCGACGCGGTCGAGATCGAGCAAACGCTCTCCTACGCCGACGTGCCGGGGCTCGAGGAGCCGGCCGTCGAGGGGCACGCGGGCGAGATCCTTCTCCTCAGGATCGGCGGCCGCCGGGTCCTCTTCTTCTCGGGACGCGTCCACCGGTACGAGGGGCGCGCACCAAACGCCGCCGAAAGCGTCGTCGAGGCGGCGGCCTTCTTCGGCTGCCGGCGCGTCCTGCTCACGCAGGCGGCGGGGAGTCTGCGCCGCGGGCTGCCCCCCGGATCGTGGCTGCTCGCCACGGACGTCGTCTTCTTCCCGTTCGGCGGCGCCGTCGCGGGAGACCGCGGCGGCGAACCGATCATCTGCCCCGGGTTCCGGCGCGAGGTGGCCGAGGCGGCGGACGCGGCCGGCGTGCCGGTCAGCTCCGGCGTCCTCTGCTGGACGACCGGCCCCGCGTACGAGACGCCCGCCGAGGCGCGCGCGGCGGCGGCGATCGGCGCCGACGCGGCGACGATGTCGGCGTTGCCCGAGCTTCTCGCCGCCCGGCGGCGCGGCCTGCGTGCCGCCTGTCTCGGCCGGATCACCAATTTCACGGCGAACGTGTCGGGCGAGGAAACGGATCACGGCGACGTGCTGCGCGCCGGGCGGAACGGGGCCGCGGAGCTCCTCCGGGTCGTTTCCCGCATCGCCGCCAGATAATTCTGGCGTCGTCGGCCGTATCGTGGAATGATGGGTCCGGGCAGGGGGGCCGGAAAACACTGGTCGCCTCTCCGGGCAGGTGCTATGTTAAGCGCGGGGCGCGGCCGCGCGTGGCCGCGCGTCCACTCCAGGGGGTGAGCCGGGCATGAACTGGCTGAAACGTGCGAAACAGGGGATCACGACCCTGAAGAAACGCGACATGCCCGACGGGCTCTGGGAGAAGTGTCCCTCCTGCGGCGAGATCCTGTATCGCAAGGAGCTGGAGCGGCAGCAATCCGTCTGCCGTTCGTGCGACCACCACTTCCGCATCACGGCGGAGGAGTACATCGATCTTCTCGCCGACCGCGGGACCTTCATCGAGATCGACCGCGGGCTCGTTTCGGGGGACCCCCTCGATTTCAGGGACAGCAAGCGGTACCGCGACCGGGTGCGCGCGGCGCGCAAGAAGACCGGGCGGAACGACGCCGTCATCACCGGGACGGCCCGGATGAACGACCGCGCCGTCGCCCTCGCCGTCATGGACTTCCGGTTCATGGGGGGGAGCATGGGATCGGTGGTCGGCGAGAAGATCGCGCGCCTGGCGAGGCGCGCCATCGACGAGCAACTGCCCTTCCTCGTCCTGAACGCCTCCGGCGGGGCGCGGATGCAGGAATCGATCCTCTCCCTCATGCAGATGGCGAAGACGTCGGCCGCGATCGCGCGGCTGTCGCGGGCCGGCATCCCGTACATCTCGATCCTCACCGATCCGACGACGGGCGGCGTCGCCGCCTCGTTCGCCTTCCAGGGGGACATCATCATCGCGGAGCCGCGGGCGCTCATCGGGTTCGCCGGGCCGCGCGTCATCAAGGAGACGGTCGGCGAGGAGCTGCCGGAGGGTTTCCAGCGGTCGGAGTTCCTGCTCGAGCACGGCATGATCGACATGATCTGCAGCCGTCGGGAGATCAAGGAGACGGTCGGATTCGTACTCGACAGCCTCTCCCGCTCGGCGGCGAATGTGGAGGAGCAGAGCCGCGAAGATGACCGCGATACCATCTCGATCGTCCGATAGCAGGCGGTTGTTTCCGCACATCGAGTACCTGTTCTCGCTGCAGCCGACTCGCATGAAGCTCGGTCTCGAGAACGTCGCCGCGCTGTTCGAGCTCGTCGGCTCCCCGCAGCGGGCCTTTCCCTCCATCCTCGTCGCCGGCACCAACGGCAAGGGCTCGGTCACGACCTGGATCACCTCGATCCTGCGCCGGGCGGGCCTTCGCACGGGCACCTTCTACTCGCCGCACCTCTTCCGCGTCAACGAGCGCATCCGGCTCGACGGCGCGGAGATCCCCTCGCCCGAGCTGGACCGCCTCGTCGGCCTCCTCGGGACGCATCGCCGGGAGGCGCCCTTCACCTTCTTCGAGGGGCTGACCGCCGCGGCGGCGCTCTGGTTCCGGGAAAAGGGGGTCGACGCGGCCGTCTTCGAGGTGGGACTCGGCGGACGGCTCGACGCCACGAAACTCGTCGAACCGGCGGTCTGCGTCGTCACGGGGATCGCGCGGGACCACGGCGAGCACCTCGGCCGGACCAGGCGGGCGATTCTCGGCGAGAAGCTCGGGATCGTCCGGCAGGGCGCCCCTCTCGTCGCCGAGCTGCCGACGAAGAAACTGCGGGAGCAGGCGGCGCGGCGCTGCCTGGAGCTCGGCGCGCCCTTCCACGACGCGCGGATCGAGGCCCGCACCTGGTCGGCGAGGTCCCGTATCGACGGGATGACCTTCCTCCTCGAGACGCCGGTGCGCGGCTACGGACGCGTCGAAACCCGCATGATCGGCGATCCGCAGGTGCGCAACGCCGCCGTCGCCGTGCGGACCGTCGAGGTCTTCCGCCCGCGGACGGGCGCGCGGGCGATCAGGGAGGGACTCGCGGTTGCCCGCTTTCCCGCGCGGTTCCAGGTGCTGTCCGGCCGGCCGCGCTTCGTTCTCGACGCGTCGCACAACGAGCAATCGCTGCTGGCCTCGCTGCGGACGCTCCGCGGCATGGCGGATCCCGGGCGAACGGTGATACTCTTCGGCGTCATGTCGAACAAGGAGCTCGGGCGGTTCCCGCACGCGGCGCGCGGGGCGGCGCGCGAGATCGTCCTCGTGCCCCTTCCCGGGCCCCGGGGCGCGAACGCCGACCAACTCGCCGGGATGTTCGGGCCCGACACGGGCGGGGGGGCGCGCGTGCGGCACGCGCGCGGCATGCGGGACGCATTCGCCCGGCTCGGCCGGATCGCGCGGGAAGATGACACGATCCTCCTCCTCGGCTCGCACGTGCTGATCGAGGAGGCCGTCGCTTATATCTGAGGGAGGAGATCGCATGCGTACGCTGCTGGGGATCGACATCGGCGGCACCGACATCAAGGTGGGCGTTGTGTCGGCGGCGGGGGAGGTGCGCGCGCGGGGGACGCTGCCGACGCGCGCCGACGAGGGACCCGGCCCCGCCGCCGCCCGGGTGGCCGCCTGGGTCGCGGAGTCCGCCGCCGGGGCGGCGATCGACGCGGCCGGCGTCGGGTGCGCGGGGCTCGTCGACGCCGGCTCGGGGCGGCTCCTCTATTCGCCGAACATGCTCGCGTGGAACGACACGCCCATCGCCGCCCTTTTCGGAAAGGCGCTCTCCTGCCCCGTCTTCGTCGAGAACGACGTGAACTGCGCCGCCTACGGGGAGTACAAGGAGGGGGCGGGCCGCGACGCCTCCCATTTCTTCTGCATCGCGCTCGGCACGGGCGTCGGGGGCGGTTTCGTGGCGGACGGCGCCCTCTACCGGGGCGCGCGCGGCATGGCGTGCGAGATCGGCCACACGATCATCGACATCGACGGGCCGCTGTGCTCCTGCGGCTGTCGCGGTTGCCTCGAGGCGCACGTGGGCGCAGGCGCCATCCTCGATCGGGCGCGGCGCATCCTTCCCGGCGGCAAACTCGCCGGCCGGGACGCGTTCTCGGTGAAGGATCTCGCCGGGGCGGCCGCCGCCGGCGACGAAGCGACCCGGCGCGTGTTCGAGGAGACGGGGCGGTATCTCGGGGTCGGGATCGCCAACGTCGTCCAGCTCTTCGATCCCGATGCGATCGCCCTCGGGGGCGGCGTCATGGGAGCGGGAACGCTGATCCTCGAACCGGCGCGCCGGTCGTTCCGCGAGCACGCGATGAACGAGGCTCTCGCGACGGCCAGGATCGTGCCCGCCGAGCTCGGCAACGCCGCGGCGTTCATCGGCGCCGCCCTTTTGGCGGCCGACCGGGCGTGAGCGGAGAGGGGGAGGAACACCGGACGTGATGTCGAGCGGAAAAACCTGCGCGATCGCGATCCTCATGGCCGTGGCTTTGCCGGCGGCGAACGCGCGCGCGCGCCCCGCTCCCGCCGATTCCGCGCTCTACGAGGTCTCCGCCGGCAAGGTCCGCCTCACCCAGGAGGAGGGCGAACGGGTCGTTTTGCTCGAGGGGGGCGTCCAAATCGATCACCAGACGACGACGATCACCGGCGGCCGCGGCAAGCATTTCCCCGAACGGCGCTACATCGTGCTCGTCGACGGCGTCGAGGGCGTCGACGGCTCGATGCGGATGTGGGGACAGCGCGGCGAGTACTTCGGCGACGAGAACGTCCTCGCCGTCCACGGGGACGTGCGGATGAAGGATCGCGGCTGGGACATCACCGCCGACCGCGCCCGGTACGACCGCAGGCTGCGCATCGTCATCCTCGTCGGGAACGTCGTCATCGCCGATTCCTCCCGGACGATGTACGCGGACAGCGTGCGCTACGACCGCGACGCGGGGCTGGCCGACGCCACCGGGCGCGTCGTGCTCGTGGACCCGGTCGAAAACTACTCGATCTCCGGCCGGCACGCCCGGTTCGACCGCAACGACGACTCGGCCGTCGTCGACGACCGCCCCGTCCTCGCCTTCGACCTCGATTCCACCGACCAGGGCAACGTGACGAGCGAATGGATGCGTTTCCTCGTGGATGAGAACGTCGGCGTCGCCGTCGGCAACGTGATGCTCAAGAAGGGCGAGACGCGCGCCTCGTGCGATTCGGCCGCCGTCCGGGACGACGAGGGCGTCATCGAGCTGCACGGATCGCCCTCGGCGACGAGCGGGAGTTCGGGGATGCGGGGCGAGTGGATGGTCCTGCACTACGACAGCGTCGACGTCCACCGGATCGTGATCCCCTCGAAGGGCCGGCTCACCGAGCGTCCGGGCGAGGACTCGCCGTGGCGGGAAGACTCGTGGATCGAGGGCGATTCGATCGTCATCCATCTCACCGACGAGGCGGTCGACTCGGTGCAGATCGTCGGCGGCGCGCGGGCGATGTACTACCCCTACGAGGGGGAGGCGGGGAAGGTCTCCAACAATTTCGCCGAGGGCGACACGATGTACTTCCGGTTCCGTGGCGACGACCTCTCCTACGTCAGGATCTCGGGAAACGCGAAGGGCGTCTACAATTTCCTCACCCTCGGGCCCGGTGAGACGATCGACAGCACCGCCGCCGCGATCGACTCGGCCCTCGCCTGGAGGAACTTCCGGCTCGCCGCGGACAAGGTCCGCTACAGCGGCCGCCTGATCGAGTACTTCGCCGACACCGAGGACATGAAGCTCGACGGGAGGGCGGTCGTCGACTACGGCAACAAGTCGCTCGAGGCGGCGCATATCGATTTCAACTCGCGGCTGAACGTCCTCGAGGCCACCGGGGAGCCCGTCCTCACCGAGGACGACCAGAAGATGTACGGCGACCGGATGGGATACGACATGGAGGGGGAGGGGGGCGTCGTCGTCGACGGATCGACGCGCTACGAGGAGGGCTTCTACCGGGGCGAGCACATCTTCAAGGAGGGGCAGGACGTCCTCAAGGTCTACCGGTCGGTCTACACGACGTGCGACCACGAGCATCCCCACTACTCGCTGCGCGCGGCGAAGATGAAGGTCTACCTGCGCGACAAGATCGTCTCCGGGCCGATCTATCTCTACATCGGCGAGATGCCGGTCTTCTACCTTCCGTACATGGCGAACTCGCTCCGCCACGACCGGCACTCCGGGCTGCTCCGGCCGAATTTCGACATCGGCATCAACAGCAGGGACGGCCGCTTCATCCGCGGGCTCGGCTACTACTGGGCCACGAACGACTACACCGATTTCACGGTGACGACCGACTTCAACGAGTACCAGAACTTCCGCGTCCAGGTGGACAACCGCTACAAGATCAGGTACCTCCTCGACGGGAACGTCCGGTTCAACTACCTGCGCGATCTCGACGACTACTCCAACCAGTGGACCCTGAGCTCGACGCACAACCAGACGTTCGGGAAGACGGCCTCCTTCAACAGCAGCCTGCGCTTCGTCTCGAGCGACGGGGCGCAGCAGTCGCTCCACCAGGCGGACGACGTCGAGCGCTTCGTCGATCGCCGCATCTACTCGAGCGCGACCTTCCGGAAGAACTGGGGGGAGACGAGGCTCTCCCTCTCCGGGAGCCGCGACCAGACGCTCAACGTGACGACCCCGACGCAGACGAGCCTCAACATGACCCTGCCGAGCCTCTCGCTCACCCTGCCGAGGACGAGCCTGTGGTTCGGCGAGAAGCACCCGGAGGGACAGCGCGGTCTCTGGGAGCGCTTTCTCGGCGGCTTCACCTTCTCGCCCAACCTGAAGGCGACCCGGCAGGTCACCGAGAGCGACGCGCGCGAGAAGTCGACGCTGACGGCGAGCTCCGGGGTTTCGTTCGGTCGCCAGCTCAAGCTGTCCTTCCTCAACCTCTCGCCGTCGGTCTCGACGAGCTGGTCGTACTTCGAGACCCTCTACGACCGCGTGGACACCGCCTACGTCGATCCGGCGTCGGTCGTCTCGAGCGCCGACCGCAACGAGTTCTCCATGCGCTTCGCCACCGGCGTCGGCACCTCCCTCTACGGCACGTTCTACCCGAAGATCGGGCCCCTCGTGGGGATCCGCCATACGTTCAACCCGACGGCCACGTATTCCTTCACCCCGAAGCTGACCGAGAACCAGCGGGAGAGCCAGGGCGTCTCCTACTCGGTGAGGAACGTCGTCGAGATGAAGATCTTGCGCGGCGGGCAGGAGCGGAAGCAGAAGCTCTTCAACTGGGACGTCAACGGCTCCTACAATCCGAAGGCCACCGAGCGGCCCTTCTCGGACGTCTCCAGCTCCTTCTCCTCGGGGCTGGGCCGGCTCGCCACCTTCCGCATGAGCAACACCTACGACCCCTACGAGGGGAAGATCTCGTCGACGACGATCTCGCTGGGATCGAGCCTCTCGCTCGGCGGCTCCTTCACCTACCCGGGCGGCTGGAAGAAACGGGATGTCGAGAAGATCGCCGCGGCGCGCGACGCGGCGCCCGACGCGCCGGACAGCGCGGCCGCCGACCGGGACATCGACGAGCTCCGCGACCTCGACCTCTCCGGGCCGGTCACGCCGGGCAAGCCGGGCTCCTGGTCGATGAACCTGAACTACAGCCTCTCCAGGAGCGGCATGGGCGACTACCAACGCGTCACGAGCCAGTTCGACGTCACCGGCAAGGTCCAGCTCACCGAAAACTGGGCGGTCCGCTACAGCGCGTACTACGACGTGGAGGAGCGGAACTTCACGAGCCAGATGTACACGATCGACCGCGACCTGCACTGCTGGCGCGCGAGTTTCATCCATCGCCGCTTCGGCGACGACTGGAGCTACTACTTCCAGATCGCCATAAAAGCCCACCCGGACATCATGTACGAGCGCGGCAACCGCGGGCTGCAGGGTGGCTTCTCCTTCTGATCGACGCGCGCCCCCGGCCCGGGCGCACCGTCCGGGTTCGGCGTCCCGGGCGGCGGCGGGTCGGCCGGCGGCCTCCGGAACGTTCCGTCGCCGAGGTGGCGGGGAGACGAAAAATGTTGGACGGACGGGAAGAAATCGGTACAAAAGTGTTGACAGCATTCTGAGGCGGTCGCTACTGTCATCACGAATTGCCATTCCATGGAAAAGGAGGTGACACGATGAACAAGACAGAGATGATCGAGAGGGTCGCCAAGAAGACGGGTCTCACGATGAAGGATTCCCGTGCCGTTGTCGACGCAATCTTCAGCACGGCTCCCCGGCAGGGCATCGTCGCGACGGAGCTGGACGCCGGACGGAAGGTGCAGATCACCGGTTTCGGCACGTTCCAGACGCGCAAGCGCAAGAAGCGCAAGGGTCGCAATCCGCAGACGGGAGAGACCATCACCATCCCCGCGACCAAGTTCCCCGCCTTCACGGCAGGCAAGGCTCTCAAGAGCCGCGTCGCCAAGTGAGGGAGGCATACGCGATATACGGGGGCGAAGATGTTGAACCGTCTTCGCCCCTTTCCTATATTGGAGCATGCAATCCTTTCGACGATGGAGTCGTCTCATGCGAACCGGCATTCTCGGCGCCGCTCTCGTTCTGCTCGCACTCGCGGCGGGCGCGTGCGACAGCCGCCGCGGCGAGCTGACGATCCTCTTCACCAGCGACGTGCAGGGCCGTCTCGGCCCGGCCGGGTGAGGGGACAACGCCTTCGGCGGCGTGGCCCGGCGGGCCACCGCGATCGCGAACGAGCGGAGATCCGACGAGGAACTCCTCCTTTTCTCGGCGGGCGATTTCTACGGCCGGCCGGGGATCCTCAACATGTACCGCAGCCGGTTCATCGCCGAACGGATGCGGCTCTGGGGGTATGACGCCGTCGCGGTCGGCGAGCGGGAGCTGGCGCACGAGCTCCGCGCGCTCAAGGCGGACGCCGACGAGGGGCTTCCCGTCATCTGCGCCAACCTGACCGCCGCGGGCGAGGCGGTCTTCCCGCCCTGGGTCGTGAAGAAGAGCCACGGTTTGACGGTCGGCGTGTTCGCCCTCCTCGACGTCGATCCCCCCTCGGGGAGTCTCGTCGAGATCGGCGACCCCGTCGAGGCGGGGCGGAAGGCGATCCGCGCGTTGCGCGACGAGCGGGATTGCGACGTCGTCATCCTTTTGGCTCACATGGAGCGCTCGCGTCTCGTCGATTTGATGCCCTCGCTCGACGGGATCGATCTCGTGATCCGCGGGCACGTCTCGCGCGACGGGCAACCGGCCGACGACTGCGCCGACACGACCGGCGGATCCTTCGAGGAGATCGGCGTGCCGGTGCTCTCGGCGGGCGACCGCGGACGGGCGCTGGGCAGGGTCTCCTTCCGCCCCGATGCGGGGAGCGTCTCCGCCGCGCTCGTCCACCTCGACGCCTCCGTCCCCGACGACGAGGAGACGGCCGCCGCACTGCGGGCCTTCTACGCGCTCGAGGCGCGCCGACGACGCGAGCATCGTCTCGAGGACCTGCTGGCCCGCGACGATGTCACCGGCAAGATCCGCGAGCGGTACATCGGCTACGAGACCTGCGTGCGCTGCCATGCCGACCTGCTCGCGCCCTTCATCGGGGGGCGTCACTTCCGGGCGTTCCATACGCTCGAGCTGCAGGGCGTCGAGGGGCAGCCGAAGTGTCTCGCCTGCCACACCACCGGCTACGGGCGTTTCAGCGGCTACGATCCTGTCGCGGAAGCCAACCGCGATTACACGCTGCGCGGCGTCCAGTGCGAGGCGTGCCACGGCGCGGGGACGCGCCACACGCGCGACGGGGCGTACGTGGAGGCGGCGCGCACATCCTGCCGCGCCTGCCATACCGACGCGTACAGCCCCGACTTCGATTTCGAGACCTACTGGAGCCGCGGGGGGCACGGTCCCTCCCGGCCCGATACGCTCCGGGCGGAGGCGCGGCCGTGAGGCTGCGCGCGGCCGCCGGGCCGCTCGCCGTTGTTCTGCTCGCCGCGGGCGCCGCGGCGGCCGGCTCGATCGATTTCCTCGTGCCGGGCGTCTCGCTGGCCGCGGTCGATTTCGAGCCGGGGGCGCGCGTCTCCTATTTCATCGTTTCCGAGGCCTTCGGCGTGGCCGACACCTCGCTCGTCGATCTCGCCGTCATCGAGCACGCCGGGGGCAAGGTCCTGCTCGAGGTCGCCTCGTCGCCGTGGCCGCGGACCGACGAGGAGACCTTCACGGTCAGGCTGCGGCTCGACGACCGGGTGCGCGGGATCTTCTCGCCGGAGGAGTTCGGCGGATGCGTCAGGGAGATCCTCGTGCGCGACGGCCTCGAGCCCTTCCGCGAGCCGGCGGAGGAGGAGATCGAGGATCTCGACATCGACCGGATCTTCATCCGCTCGCGCGAGGGGGGAGAGGAACGCCTCCTCGGCGAGGAGAGCGTCGAGACGCCGGCCGGTTTCTTCTCCTGCGACAAGAGCGAGACGATCGACTCCGTCGTCCGGCCCGTCACGATCGGCGGGATCCAGGCGGAGCGGGTGGAATCGGAACGGACCGTCCTCTGGCGCTCGGCGACGGTCCCCTTCTGGGGACTCGTGCGGAGCCGCGTGGAGCGGGCCTCGACGACGAAGATCCCCGGCGGCGGCGGTCCGGCGCCGCGCACCTCGGTGACCGAATCGATCCTCCGCGAGAGCTCGCGCCGCCCGGCGTCCCGGTGACCGGATCGATCCTCAGGCGATAATTCGGTTTGCAGTACGGCCTCCGCGGCCGTATTTTTCCATGTGGGGTCAACATCACAAGGAGATACGCGGTGAAGAGACTGTCGAGCATCATCCCGATCGTTTTGTGCATCGTGCTGCCCGCCGTCGCCGTCGCTGGCGTCTTCTCGGACCGGGGGCTCGAGCCGGTCGTCGTCATCGTCGAGAACGGCGACGCCGACCTGTTTGCCCGCGTGCGCGCGATCCTCGAGCGCGAGGGGGCCGGCATCCAGCTCTTCCCGCCCTCGGCGGCGCTGGCGCATGCCCCGGCCGGGATCGAGTCGGCCTTCGCCGGACTGCCCGTCCGCGTCGAACGGACGCCGGAGGGCCTCGCCGGCGCGGGGCTCGATGCCATCACCCATCGACTGCTCGCAGGCCGTCTCGCGCCTCCCGCCTCCGCCGCGCCGCTCGACATCGATCCCGACTACGTCCGGCGCATGCTCTCGAACGACATCCGCCGTCCCGACCCCGCCGAGATCGCCCGCTTCGATCCGAAGATCGCGGGGCCGAATCGTCTCTCCGCCGGCGAGATGCGTTCGCGCGCCCCCGACCAGAACAGCGAGTTCCTCATCGGCTCGGTCGTCGTCAACGTGATCTTCGCGGAGAGCGACGGGCCGATCGAGAACTGGACCGACCAGGAGATCGCCGACGCGCTCCTCGCCATCTCGAACGGGCTCGACGACTACCAGCAGAAGGCGAACTGGGCGGGGGGCGTCGAGTTCACGATCCTCTATGCCGACTACGTGCGAGCCGGAACGACGTGGGAGCCGATCGTCCAGGGGAACATGGGCGATGACCATATCTGGATCGGCGAGGTCTTCGCTTCCCTCGGGATGGATCCCATGTACGGCGCCTACGGCAACGCCCACCTGCTCAACGAGGCCACAAGGAACGCGCACGGCACGGACTGGGCCTTCACCGCGGTCGTCGTCGACGCCTCCACGTCGGGCTGCTGGCAGCACGAACAGGCGAACTACGTCGCGTACTCCTATCTCGGCGGTCCCTATCTCCTCGTGCCGTACCCCGCCTGCCGCTTCGGCAGCGGCGACGGCTTCTCCCACGTCTTCGACCACGAGATGGGGCACACCTTCTGGGCGCTCGACGAGTACGAGATGCAGTTCGGCAACTGCGGCCAGCCGGGGGGCTACCTCGCCATCGCCAACAACAACGCGCACAGCTGCTACGACAACCCGCTCTCCGAGCAGCTTCCCTGCATCATGAACAACCGCCCGATCACGCGGCCGCTGCCCATCTGCATGTACACGGCGGGCCAGATCGGCCTGTGGGACGAGAACGAGAACTCGATCGTCGACCTCTACGAGATCGCGCCCACGGTCCAGTACCTCGACATCCCCGGCATTCCCAAGGACACGATCTACACGGGCAACTACGTCGTGGCGGCGCGCGCCTGGAACGATCCCGTCGAGAACGAGAATCCCGAGGACTGGGAAGGCCGCGGGGTGCTGCGCCTCCACTACGCGCCCCGGCTCGCCCGCGGGTGGTACTGGATCAACAACGGCATCACCGAGGACCTCAACCCTTCCGACCGCGCGTGGGACGAATCGCGCGAGGAATTCGGCTTCCTCTTCGAGGGGCTCGAGCCGGGGTACAACACGCTGAACATCAGGGTCGAGAACCACGTCGGCCTCCGCGGCGAGGCGACCGAGGAGATCTACTACATCGGCCTCCGGTACTACCAGGTGGCCGTCAACGTCGATCTCGGCTTCCACGAGATCACCTGGAAGACCGCCGAGGAGACGTTCGGCGCCTCCTTCGATCTCTTCCGGCGCGACCTCACCGCGGGCGGCGGCGAGGAACTCCTCGCGACGATCACCGAGAGCGCCTCGGTGGGAGGGGGCCGGCGGCACTTCGTCCATGTCGACGACGACATCGAGCCGGGGCACGAATACTTCTACCGCGTGGTCGGCTCCTTCGAGCTCGACATCGACGGCGAGCACCGGGAGTTCGAGTACTCGACCGACGAGTTCGGCGCGACGGCGATGATGCCCCTCGCCGATCACCTCGCCTCGCATATCGTCCCCAATCCCACCCCGGGACGGACGAGCTTCACCGTGAACGTGCCGAGGACCTTCCACGATCCGACGAACAACACGACGCGGGTCGTCCCGGACGGCGGGATCAGCTACGCGCGGGCGGCGACCGAGCTCCGCACGCACGTCGACATCGGCGTCTACGACGTCACCGGCCGCCGGATCGCCACCGTCTACGACATGCTGCGCTTCGGCGGGCCGATGACGATCGCCTGGGACGGCATCGACCGGAACGGCCGGCCCGTCACGCCGGGCGTCTATTTCATGCGGATCAAGGCGGGCAACGAGGAGACGACCAGGAAGCTGGTCATCCTCAGGTGACGCCGCCCGCGGGTCCGCCGGTCGCCGGCGACGGGCGTCCGGCTGCCCGTCCGCGCGCGCGCCAGGCCGCCGACCTCGTTTCCATCCAGCGGGTTCCGCGGTTTCCCGGACGTGTTTTCGCCGCCGCTCCCCTTGCACATACCGCGTTCGCGTGGTATATTGTGTGATGTAACCTGTTATGGTTACGGAATTTGAACATTTATGGTTGACGGGGTTCGACCGTTCTGCTATAAAGCCACCATATATGGTGGTTCTGGGGGAACTCGCCACATCATCCTGTGGTAGATATGTTTCTTGCCCTGGGAAGGGAGGCGTGGATATGAAGCTCGAGGGAAGAGAAGCATCCATTCTGCAAAAAGAGAAGAACTACGTCAAGTTTCATAGATTGCTCGCCAAGGCGGAAGCGGAAGGGCGGCTGGGCGGCAAATACAAGTGCCCCGTGTGCGGCATGAGCTACCTCACGGCGAAGGACGCCGACGACTGCTGCCGCATCATCTCCGATTGATAGCGACCCCGCGCGGGAGTCGGGACAGGCCATGACGCGGCGCCCCGATGCCCCGTCCGGTGGATTGTCGAGTCGCGGGAGGCGGCGATGATCGCCAGGAAGACGAAATCGATCGAGCAGTACTGCTCGGTATGCAAGGAGACCTTCGACATGCCTGTCGCCGAGGAGCGCGACGATGTCGTCTGGCTGCAGTGCCCGGGCTGCAAGGGATACCTCCCGTTCATGACCGGCGAGAAGCCGGGGGAGGGCGACGGATCGGGAGACGCGGGCGGCCAGGATCTCGCGCCCGAGGACTTCGACCCGGAATCGGCCCGCGAGTACTCGGAATCCGAAGAATACGAGGTCGGCGAGATCGTCTATCACCGTTCCTGGAACGATTACGGAAAGATCGTCGCCAAGGAGCAGCTTTCCGGCGAACGCAAGACGATCGAGGTCCAGTTCGTCAACCAGGGAAGGATCCGGCTCCTCGAAGGGGTCGGCAGGTAATCCTCCGTGACACGGGCGTTCCCAGTTCTCGCGATCGCGGTCTCGGCCGCGATCCTCTTCGCCTCTCCGCCTGCCGGCGCGACCGGCCTCTACGAGGATCTCCCCCACTGGTATCTTCCCGCCGACACGTCGGCAATCTCGCTTGACGTCGGCCAGTCACTGCTCGACCGCGACGCGGGGCGGG
Source organism: Candidatus Krumholzibacteriota bacterium (assembly GCA_016931295.1). Classification (NCBI taxonomy): domain Bacteria; phylum Candidatus Krumholzibacteriota; species Candidatus Krumholzibacteriota bacterium. The sequence continues at coordinate 42,234 of JAFGEZ010000011.1, read as the reverse complement.
CCTCGGTCTTCGAGATCGGGATCACCTCCCGGCGCTGGCGCCGCGGCGTCGTGCGGGCCGCGCTGCTCTACCCTGCGATGCAAACCGGGGCGGGCGTCGTCCATGGCGGCGGCGACGGATTCATCCGCGCCTCGTGGCGCGCCTGGGGCGACACGCTGGATACGCGGGGCCTCTTCGCGCGGGGCGAGCTCCGCGTGCCGATGGGGTCAAACACCTTCTATCCCTTCTCGCTCGGTTCCCTCGACGGCGGCGGCGGTCTCGAGGCGAGGCTGCCCCTCGGGATGCTCCGGCTGCGGGCCGCGGCCGTCTACACGCTCGTCGGCGAGCGGCGGAAGACGGGGGATCGCATCCACCGCAACCATCTCGCCACCTCGGTTCTCCTCGGCTTCGATCCGGGGGAGAGCACCGAGTGCGGCGTGGGCGTTTTCGTCCTGTCCTTCCGCGGGGGCGACACGCGCGAGGTCTATCTCTTCACCCTCCGGCGGCGAGTCGCCGGCCCGCTCTGGCTCTCTGCCCACGCGGCGGTCGACGCGGGGAGCGACAGCGAGCGCGTCTTCAACACGCTCGGCGGCATCACCTTCGAATACCGCTTCGGCGGCGGCCGGCCGGCCGCCGGTCCTCCTCCCGGCGGGGAGGGCGAGCCGCGGGACGGCCGCGCCTCGAGCCGCCCGGGAAGCGGCAAATAGCTTCCCCGTGAACGCATTGTGCACGCTCCGCCACGTCCCCGTTGTTCCCTATCGCCCCCTATGAGCATTTCGCCTGCCGCGGGATTCCCCGCTTCGGCGGGGCACGTCCTTTGCGTTTTCCCTCCCCGGAATCGGTTCATGAGGCGAGGAGACGCAGCGTATGGCAATGCACCGGACCGATGACGAACGGCTCGCCCGACCGGCGGTCCTGATCGTCGACGATGACGAACTCATGCGACGGCTGCTCGCGCGGCGGCTCGAGGGGCACGGCTTCGACGCGGTGTGCTTCGACGACCCGCGCCTCCTGCTCGCCTCCCTCGGGGACCGCCCGCCCGCGGGGATCTTCACCGACCTCGAGATGCCCGGCCTCGACGGGATCGGCGTGACCGCCTCCGCGCGCGAGGCGGGGTACGCCGGGTTCGTCGCCCTCGTCACCGCGGAGACGGACACCTCGAGAATCGGCGAGGCGGTCGCCGCCGGCGCGGACTGCGTCCTCTTCAAGCCGGTCGGCGGGCGCGAGCTCGCCGTCGCCGCCGCGAGGATCGCCGCGAGGAGACCGCGCGACGGCCGCCTCGACGCGGTCGTGTCGGCGCTCAGGCGTGTCGACCAGGGCGCGATGCTCCTCGACGGGAATCGCGGCGTGATCTTCGCGAACCGGGAGGCGCGCCGGATACTCGGCGCCGACGATCCCGCCGGATTCGCGGAGGCGGTCGCCAGATGCTGCCCGAGCGGCCTCGTCCGCTCGAGCCTCGAGGCGAAGCCGGCCGTCACCTACAGCGACATCCTCCTGCCGAAGGACGGGACGCGTCTCCTTGTGGGTCTCGAGGCGCACCGCCTCGCCAGCGACGGCTCGATCGTGCACCTCGTGCTGCTGCACGATTTCTCCCGGTGGCGGCGCTTCGACGATGTCCGGACGCGGTTCGCCACGTCCCTTTCCCACCGGATGCGCACGCCGCTGACCTCGGCCCGCAACGCGGTCCGTCTGCTCAGCGACGCCGAGCGACCCGTGCCGGTGGAGCAGCGGGAGCGGCTCCTGGAGATCGGCTGGCGGAACATCGAGCGGCTCGTCGAGAACCTCGACGAGCTGCAGAAGGTCTTCATGATCGAGTCGGAGGAGACCGAGGTCGCGCGCACGCTCGCGCGGCTCGACGCCCTCGTGAAGCGCCATCTCGCCGGCCTCGACGAGCAGGGGGCGATCCGCGGATTCCGGATGCGCGCGCCGGGCGTGACGGCCCTCGTGGGCCGCGGGCGGCTGCGCGATTTCCTCTCCGCCGCCGCCGCGTCGCTGGCCAAGTGGGCGGGCGAGGCGCCCTTCGTGGAGTGCTCCGCCTCGATCCGCGAGGATTTCCACGATGCCGGCGGGATCGATCGCCGCATCAAGCTCGTTCTCCGGCCGCGGCTGCGAAGCCGCGGGAGCGACGGGCCGTCGCTCGGCGAGTTCCTCTCCTGCGACGAGGCGCATCGCGGTCTCGTCCTCGCGCGGCTCGCCGCGGCGCTCGACGGCGACCTCGACCTGGGCGCGGGAGGCGCGATCACCCTCCTGCTGCCCCTGCACCCGGCCTTCGACCGCGAGAAGGATCTCGTCAAGCCGATGCACATGATGGCCGAGCGCGCCGAACTGGCCGGGCTCCCGTTCCGCCTCGTCTCGCTGCGCCTCGTCGGCGCCATCGACGACGCCGTGCGCTTCTCGCGTCTCGTCGAGTCGAGCCTCTGCCGGGAGATCGGCGACGACTGCGCCGTCTCGCGGTCCGACGAGCCCCTCGGCTATTCGGTCTTCGTCGCCGGCGAGCCTGTCGGCGGAATCGACGGGCTCATGCGGAGCGTCAGGAAACGCTTCGAGACCGCCTGCCGACGCAGCGGCGAGGAGATCTATCCGACCGTCCGGTGGGAGATCCGCTTCAGCCGCGAGGCAAACGAGCACACCGAATGCCCCCGGCTCGACATCCCCGCGCTCGAGACCGTCTGATGTCCTAGGAGAAGAGCTTGACCCGCCGGCGTGGCCGCGGCTCCACCGGAGCCGGCCCCTCGTTTGACTTCATCGAGAGCAGGAGCAGGCTGAGCGGTTCGGCGATGGTGTGCCGCACGTTCGGCAGGTGGTTGAGGAAGCGGAAGGTCCCCCGCTTCCTGCCCATGATCGTGTGGAAGGCGTCCCGGCCGTCGGTGTTCCGCCAGCGGGCGTGGACGATTTCCCCCTTCTCGAGATAGATCTCGCCGGAGGACTCGGCGGTCGACACGACGAGCCGTCCCGTCTTGAGATTGCTGTTGAGCATGGAGACGACGTCGAGAAGGGGGATCACGGCGAGACTGCCCTCGAGCGGGTAGGAACGCCGCCCGGTCCGTTTGCGGATGTCGATCGCGAGGAGCGCGCCGACGGCCGCGATGACGAGGATCAGCAGGTAACGCGACACGAAGACCCCGATGCCGGCGATCGGTTCGCGCAGCGTCCTGACGCGCTCGAGCCCCTCCTGGCCGATCCGCTCGAGATCGACGGCCCGTGGCGGTTCCGCCTCTCGGACGAGGTCCTCGATCTCCTCGATCTTCGCCGCGGCCCAGCGGTTCGAGGGATCGCGCTCGAGCACGGTCTCCAGCGCGCGCCGGGCCTCATCGCGGTGGTCGGGCGTGTAGTCGGCGAGGATACGCTCGGCGGCGGCGACCGCCGCGGCGACCGAGCCCTCCTCGATCCTGGCGCCGATCTCCTCGAGCAGCGCCGCCGTGTCCTCGTCGGTCGGATCGCGTTCACGGGCCTGCGCGACGTACTCGCGGGCCGTCTCGAGATTGCCCAGGGCCAGGTGGCACCTGCCGAGCCTGATCAGGGGGATCGGGTCGAAGGGGCGGATCCCGAGGAAGAGGGAGAGCTTCGGGATCGCCTTGTCGTAGGACCCCGCCCCCATGAGCGCGTCGGCCTCGGCGAGGAGATCGCGGGTCAGGGCCTTCTCGAGCTGGGCGAGCTTCCCGCGCGCCCACGACGCGCCGGGCTCCTGGTGCAGACCCCTCAAAAGCAGCTCGCGCGCGTGCTCGAGCTGGCCTCGCTTCTCGTAGATCTGCGAGAGCTGCCAGATCGCCGAGGTGAAGGAGTCGTCCCGCTCGAGGGATTGCATAAGGAGCGTCTCGGCGGACGCAACGTCGCCTCTCGCGAGCGCCTTCTGCGCTTCGACGAAGAGCCGTTCCGCCTCGATCCGTCCCGTGCCGGCGACGGAATCGACTGCGAGAACGGAGATTAGGCAGATACAGAGCAGTACCGCTGGATGCACGCGTCGCGTCATCGTTTCCTCCCTCGCTGTTTCATCGCAATTACCGTTCCAGCACGAGGTTGAATTTCCGGGCCTCCGGGGCGTGGCGGCGGCGGCCGGGGCGATATCTGTTGAACGGGCCTCGATCCATCTGGTAGGATGTCAGCAATTCGCCGCACACTCGGGGTAATCCTGGAGGAGAGCATGGATTTCGCGCTGACGACGGAACAGGGGGACATTCAGGAGGCCGTCAGGCGGTTCGCCAGGGGGGAGTTCACGAGGGAACTCGCGCTCAAACACGAGGAGGAGCATTCCTTTCCCGTCGAGCTCTGGCGATCGGCCTGCGAACTGGGATTCATCGGCCTGCACTTTCCCGAAAAATTCGGTGGCGCGGGGCTCGGCGTTCTCGAGAACTGCCTCGTCGTCGAGGAGTTCTGCCGGGCGGATTCCGGTCTCGGCACGGCCCTGGCCCTGTCCGATTTCGCCTCCGAGATCGTCATGCGCCACGGCACCGACGAGCAGAAGAAACGGCTGCTGCCCGCGGTCGCCGCGGGGAAGATGATCTCGGCCGGCGCCTTCACCGAGCCGAATCATGGCAGCGACATCACGCGCATGGACACGCGCGCCGTCAGGACGGGCGGCGACTGGGTGATCAACGGTTCGAAGATGTTCATCACCAACGGGGAAACGGCCGATTTCTTCCTCGTTCTCTGCCAGACCGATCCCGACGCGAAGCCAGCCTACCGGGGCATGTCGCTGATCCTCGTCGAGAAGGGAGCGGCGGGATTCTCCGCCGAGGACATCGGCGTCAAGATGGGCATCCGGATGACCTCGACGGCGCAGCTCGGTTTCGACGACGTCACCGTGCCGCTCGGGAACCTCGTCGGCGAGGAGGGGAAGGGGTTCTACCACGTCCTCGAATTCTTCGACGAGAGCCGCGTCGAGATCGCCGCGACGGCGCTCGGCATCGCGCAGGGCGCGTTCGACCGGGCGCTCGCCTACGGCGTCGAGCGGGAGCAGTTCGGCAAGAGGCTCGTCGACATGCCCGTCATCCAGCACAAGATCGCCGACATGGCGACGGAGATCGAGACGGCGCGGCTGTTGACGTACAAGGCGGCATGGAACTACGACCAGGGGCGGATCGATCCCCGGCTGACCTCGATGGCGAAGTACGTCGCGGCGCGCACCGCCTGCATGGTCGCCGACGAGGCGATCCAGATCATGGGGGGATACGGCTACACGCTCGAATACGAGGTGGAGCGGTTCTACCGCGACGCCAAGATCGCCGAGATCTACGAGGGAACCAAGGAAATCCAGAAGAACACGATCGCCGCCCAGATCGTCAAACAGTTGTGAGGTGATCAGCATTGCGTGACACGGCGACATTCATCGCGACGGCCGCGCTCGCGGCCCTCCTCGTGGCATCGGCCGGATGCGGCGGTTCCGACGAATCCGCCGGGAAGGCCGCGGAGCGGGACGCCGGAGAGGAGCGGCAGACGGAGGCGACCTTCGAGCCCTTCATCGCCCCCGACGTCCTCCTCGAACGGCTCGACGGCACCACCGTGCAGATCAGCGAATACCGCGGCAAGTTCGTGCTCCTCGCCTTCTTCACCACCTGGAACAAGGACACGGCGAAGCTGATGCCGATCATGGCGGACATCAACCGGCGATTCTACAAGAACGTGAACGTGCTGTGCGTCGCGCTCGACCGCGGGAAGGCGTCGGCCGTGCGCAGCTATTTCACCGCGAACCCGGTCGACGTCCCGATCTTCGTCGGGGGCGAGAAGATCGTCGGCGATTTCGGCGGGTACCGGGCCGTGCCGACCGTCTACGTGCTCATGCGGGACGGCGAGGTCTTCGAGCGGATCGATGGACTCAAGCTGCAGCGGCACTACGAGGAGGTCCTCATCAAGCTGATCTCCCACCGGCTGTAACGAAGCGCGGGCAACGCCATGATCATCGATCTGACGCGCGAACAGCTCATCCTCATCAACCTGCTTCTTCGCATCGCGGTGATGGCGGGGATGATCAGTTTCGTCTTCTCTTTCCGGTTCGTCGGCGAGATGCTGGTCGATCCGCGCGCAGCGAGGAGCGGGCGGCTCCGGCTCGGGCTGCTCCTCGGACTCGTGTTCGTCCTCGGCGTCGTCGTCCGCCGGATCTCGGCGCAGGGAGCGATGGATCTCTCCCTCGAGGGATCGATCATCGCGGGATTCCTCGGCGGCGTCTGGGTCGGCGGGGGGGTCGGCGCGGCGATCGGGCTCGCCTGCCTCCTCTTCGGCGAGACGGCGGCCTTGCCGCTCTACCTCGGGGTGGGTCTTCTCTGCGGCCTCGTCTACTCCCGCCTCGGCAGGCGCGGGGAGATCTGGAGCTTTTCCCTGAATCCCTTCTTCGTCGTCTCGGGATTCGTGGAGAAGCTCGCCTCCCGCCGGCTCGACCACAACGTCCTGCCATTCGTCTTCGCGCTCCTTCTCGCCTACGCGAGGTACGCGGCGCTGAGGATCTATCGCCCCAGGGGGCTCCTCTACGGCTACCTGCCGGGCTACCCCGTCTTCGTGGCCCTCGACCTCCTCGTGACCCTCTACGCCGTGGGGATCGCCCTCAGGATGGCGAACGCGACGCGGACCGAGCTTCTCCTCCACGAGGAGGAGCAGCAGCTGTCCCGCGCGAGGCTCCAGACGCTCCGCAGCCAGATCAATCCGCATTTCCTCTTCAACACGCTCAACTCGATCGCCGCGCTCATCCGCACCGATGCGGAGAAGGCGCGGGAGATGACCCGGCGCCTCTCGGCGATCTTCCGGAAGGCGCTCGACGACGGGTCCGAGACGCATTCGCTCGAGGAAGAGCTTCGTTTCATCGACGACTACCTCTCGATCGAACGGGTCCGGTTCGGCCAGGAGAAGTGCCGCGTCGAGTCCGACGTCGACGAGGCCGCCCTCGGCCGCAACGTGCCCACGATGATCCTCCAGCCGGTCGTCGAGAACGCGATCAAGCACGGGATCTCCAGGCGCGCCGAGGGGGGCGCCATACGGATCCGCGCGCGCGCGGACGGCGACGGCGTCGTCGTCGAGATCGAGAACGACGGTCCGCCCGCCGCGGGGATGGATCTCCGCGAGCTCATGGAACGGGGCGTCGGCCTCAGGAACGTGGCCGAGCGGCTCCGCATCTACGCCTGCGAATCGGGGCGGCTCGAGATCGCCCCGCGCGACGGGGGCGGGGTCGTCGTGCGTCTCCGGATACCCGGGATCGACGAGAGGGGTGAGAGCATTGGCGTTGAAGGCGATAATTGTCGATGACGAGGCCCTGGCCCGAGACGAGATGCGGTTCCTCATCGAGGCGGAGGAGGGCGTCGAGCTCGTCGGCGAGGCCGGCGGCGGGGCGGAAGCGGTGAGGCTCGTCGCCGAGAAGCAACCCGATCTCGTCTTCCTCGACATCCAGATGCCCGAGATGGACGGGTTCCAGGTAATCCGGGCGCTCCTGGCCGCGGGGGATCTTCCCCTCGTCGTCTTCACGACGGCGTTCGACCAGTACGCGATCAGGGCCTTCGAGGTGAACGCGCTCGATTACCTGCTCAAGCCGGTCGAGAAGGATCGCCTGAGCGCGGCGATCGAGAAGGCGAGACGTTCCCGCCCGCGTCCCGACGAGTACATCGAGCGGGTGCGACGGCTCACCGAGAGCATCCGGGACGTCACGCGCTTCCTGCCCCGGATCGTCATCAGGCGCAAGGACGAGGTCGATCTCTACGAGACGGAGAAGGTGGCGATGCTCTTCGCGTCGCCCGAGGGGGTCCGCGCGCGAACCGTCGACGGCGATTTCCTCACGAACTACGCGGCGATCGACGAGATCGAGGCGCAGCTCGATCCCTCCCTCTTCCTTCGCCTCGGCAAGGACATGCTCGTCAACCTCCGCCGGATCGCGAAGATCGTTCCCTGGACGGGAGGACACTACATCCTGACCCTGCTCGACGGGAATCGCACCGAGGTCACGCTCAACCGGTCGCAGGCGACGCTGCTCAAGAGCAAGGTCGACGGGATCGCGTAAGGAGAGGACGATGGAGAGGGAATTCGATCTGGTCGTGCTCGGCGGCGGACCGGCGGGGTATCCGGCGGCGCTCCGCGCCGCCCGGCTCGGCGCCTCGGTCTGTCTCGTCGAGAAGGGGCCCCTCGGGGGCGTCTGCCTCAACCGGGGCTGCATCCCCACCAAGACGATGCATGCGCTCGCGCACCTCGTCGCCTCGGCCGCCGGAGGACGCGAGGCGGGCGTCGGCGGCGGGCCGGTCCGACCGGACGCCGCGGGGCTCTGGGAACACAAGCGGCGCGTCGTCGACGGGCTCGTCACCGGCGTCGAGAAGCTGCTGAAGGGCCGGAAGGTCGAACTCGTACGCGGCGAGGGGCGCCTCGTCTCCGGCGATACCGTCGAGGTGGACGGCGCGGGAACCGTCCGGGGCGCCCGGGGCGTCGTCGTCTGCACGGGCTCCTCCGAGATCGAACTGCCCGCTCTCCCCTTCGACGGCGAGCGGATCCTCTCCTCGACCCACCTGCTCGATCTCGGACGCATCCCCGCGAGCATGATCGTCGTCGGCGGTGGCGTGATCGGCTGCGAGTTCGCGTCGATCTTCGCCGCCCTGGGCGTCGAGGTCACGATCGTCGAGATGCTTCCCACGCTGGTCGCCACGGAGGATCCGCACGTGGCGCGGTTTCTCCAGGCGGCGTTCCGGAAGCGCGGGATCGGCGTCATGGCGGGCCGGACGGTGGTGAAGGCCGAACGGACCGGCGCGGGCGTCCGCGCGATCCTCGACGACGGGGCCGCCGTCGAGGCGGAGATCATGCTCGTCTCGGTCGGCCGGCGGCCGAACACGGGGGGGATCGGGCTCGAGGCGGCCGGCGTCGAGGCGGGGCGCGGCGGAATCGCCGTCGATGCCCGCATGCAGACGAACAGGCCGAATCTCTACGCGGCGGGGGACGTCGTCGGAGGCTGGCTGCTCGCGCACGTCGCCACGCGCGAGGGGATCGTCGCCACGGAGAACGCGCTCGGCCGCGAGCGGGAGATCAGCTACCGGGCCGTTCCCTCGACGATCTACACGCTGCCCGAGGCCGCCCACGTGGGGATGACCGAACCGGAGGCGAAGGAGGCGGGGATCGACTTCGCGACGGGCCGCTTCCCCTTCGCCGCGAACGGCAAGGCGAAGGGGCTCCGCGAGGAGGAGGGTTTCGTGAAGTGGGTGGCCGAGCGAAAGACCGGCCAGCTGCTCGGCCTGCATATCCTCGGCCCCCAGGCCACCGAGCTCCTCGCCGCGGGGATCCTCGCCGTCGAGAGGGAAATGACGATCGACGACTTCACCGCCGCGATCCTCCCCCACCCGACCCTCTGCGAGGCCCTCGCCGAGGCGGCCGAGGCGGTGCGCGGCGAGGCGATACACCTGCTCTAGATCCGGCGCCGGCGCGGGTCGTTCGCGGACAGGACGACCGGTACGGGGCGTCGCCGTCTCGCCGGCAGATCCACGATCGATACCGCGAACGAAAGGAAGAAACGTGAGACGCATCCTGCTTGCGGCCGCCGCGCTGCTCGTCATCCCGGCCGCCGCCGCGGCGGAGCCGACGCGCGTCGTCGAGCACGCGCCCGGCGCTCCGGAAGTCATCTACGAGTGCCACCCGGCGTCGCCCGTCTTTCTCGCCGCCGTCGCCGTCGAGGCCGGCAGCGCGCGCGAGACGCCGATGACTCGCGGACTGAGCCACCTGCTCGAGCATCTCCTCTTCGACGGGAGCGAGCGCTTCGACCGCGGGGAGATCGCCGCGTGGGTCGAGCGGAACGGGGCCTTTCTCAACGCGTTCACGAGAAAGGAGACGGCCGTCTTCTTCCTGCTGGCCCGGAGCGATCTCGTCGACGAGGGGATCGAGATCCTCTCGCAGATGCTCTTGCGACCGGTCTTCCCGCCGGCGGAACTGGAAAAGGAACGGGGCGTCGTCCTCGAGGAGATGCGGCAGGGGCGGGACGATCCGCGCGAACGGCGCGAACGTCTCGTCTCGCGCCGTCTCTACGCCGGATCCCCCCTCGCCGAGCCGGTGATCGGACTCGAGACCACCATCGAGACGGTGAGCAGGGAACAAATCGGCGCGTACCACGGCGAACGGTACCGCCCCGAGCGCATGCGTATCCTCCTCATGGGCGGATTCGACCGTGACCGGGCCCGCGGTCTCGTCGAGGATCATTTCTGCGGCGGCCCGCGCGAGTGGCGGGACGGGAGCCGTCCCGCGCGGGACGGCTCCGCCGTCCCAGCGCCCCGGTGGAGCGGCAGGATCGCCCGGATCGTCGATCCCGGTCTCGATCCGGGCCTCGAGGCGATGCTGCCCCTTCCGCGCGTCGACGAGCCGGGATTCCCCGCCGCCCTCGTCGCGGCTCGCATCCTCGGCTCTCCCGCGGGGCCTCTGGCCGGATGCCTGGACGCCCTCGGTTTGCCCGACCCGGGCGTCTCGCTCGAGACGCACGGCGCCTTCTCAGCCCTGCGGATCTCGATCGACGGGACCGCGGAGACCGCCGGCCGCCTCGAGGAGGCGCTGGCCGTCGTCCTCGGCCGACTCGCACACTGGGAGCCCGACGTCCACGCCGTCGCCGCGGCGCGGACGGCGGTCGGGGCGTCCGAGGCGTTCGACCGCGAACGCTATCATTACTACATGATGCTCGCCGGGCAGCCCGTGGCCCTTTTCGGCGACCGCTACCTCGACGCGGCCGACGAGGGGGTGGCCCGCGTCGAGCGGCCGGACGTCGCGCGACTCGCCCGTCGTCGGCTCGTCGATCCCCCCTTCAACGCCGTCGTCGTCCTCCCCGGGGCCTCGTCGGCGAAGGGAGAGGCGGCGGCGCAGCCGGTGAAGACGACCCGCGCGCGAAACGGCGTCCTGATCGCCGCGACGAGCCGGCCCGGCTCGCCCGTCGCCGCCCTCCACGTGCTCGTGCGCGACCGTGCCATGCTCGAGCGAGAACACGACGGCGCCCGGATCTCGCTCCTCCACGGGATCCTCGATCACTCGCCCGCCGGCCGGAAGCTCGCCGGGCAACTCGAGAGGATCGGCGCCCGGATCGCCTGGGGGGATAATCCCTTCATTTCGATGGACGACTACCAGGTCAGTCCCGCGTGGGCATTCGTGCGCCTCGAGGCGCCGGCGGACAACTTCAATAAGGCGGTCGTGCTCCTCGCCTCCTTCCTCTTGCAGGCCCCGGTCGAGGAAAGCGGGGTCTCCGCCGCGGCAAGCCGCATCGCGGTGGAACTCGGCGCGCGGACCGGCCGGCCGTTTTTCGCGCTCGACCGGGAACTCGGCCGGGCCCTCTTCGGCGACCATCCGTGGGGGACGGGGGCCTTCCCCGAAACGGCGGGCGAGCTCTCCGCCCCGGCCTTCGAGAGGTTGATGCGGGATGTCTACAGAGGGGAGAACCTGATCGTCACCGCCGTCGGGCCGCGCGATCCGGAGGAGACGATCCGGATCGTCGAGAAGGCGTTCGGCAACCTGCCGCCCGGCGGCGGCGCCGAATCGATCCGCCCCGCGGCCGTCGCGGGCGGCGCCGTCGTCGAGGAGACGGCGGCGATCGAGGGGATCTATCTGCGCCGCGGCTGGCTGGTGGTCGATCCCGAACCCGGCGAGACCGCGGCGCTCCGGGTGGCGGCCGAGGTGCTCAGCCGGCGGATGCAGGAGGAGATCCGCGAGACGCGCGGACTCGCCTACTCGACCGGCTGCGGCGCGAGGCTCCTGCCCGGCGCGGTCGTCGTATCGGCCACGGTCGGTTCGCGCGCCGCGAATCTCGACGAGGTCTCGGCCGTTCTCGATTCGCTCATCCGCTCGCTCGCCGAGGCGCCCCCGACGGCGGAGGAGACGGCCGCGGCGACCGACCGCCTGCGCGGGCGCCTCGCCCGGCGGCTGCTCTCCAGCGTCAACGAGGCGGCCGACCTGGGTTTGCGGCTCTTTCTCTACCCCGGCGAGCCGGGAGGGGAAAACGTAACGGCGGTCGACGCGGCGGCGGTGCAGGCGGCGATCGTCCGCCGGCTCGATCCCGCCGGAGGGGTTGCCGTCCGTCTCCTGCCGGGCGCCGACGAGCCCCCGGCGCCGCGCCGCCGGCCGCCTCCCGGCATGCCCGGCATGCGGTGATTTCGGGGTTGACTCGTCATCGGGCGATTACGTATGTATAGGGGGCGGTTTTTCAGCGACCGCTCGACGAGTGCGAGATTGCCGGGAGGAACGGGAAACGTCCGCCGGCGAGACCATCACCAACGGAGGGAAGGATGGCCCACAAGATAAACGAGGAGTGCATCTCCTGCGGCGCCTGCGCGACCGAGTGCCCGGTCGAGGCGATCTCCGAGGGCGAGGAACGGTACGAGATCGATCCCGAGCTCTGCACGGACTGCGGAGCCTGCATCGAGGTCTGCCCGGTCGAAGCGATTTCGGGCGAGTGACCGCGCCGGCGGTCACGAACGATCGAGGCCGCGGCGGCCGCCGGGAATCCCCGGCGCCGCCGCGGTTTCCTGTTTGGCCTTCCGGCGGCGGCGCTCGCGCGCCTCGGCGAGGCTCGGCTCGCAGCCGCAGTAGTCCTGGCGGGTGAAACCGAGCTCGCGGCTCTGCTCGACGCTCTTCCTGAACCCGTCCTTCTTCTTGAAATCCTCGGCGAGGAATCCCGTGCCGTGCGCGGCGGCGGCCCGCTCGCCCGCCTCGACGATCCGCGGGTGGATCTTGTGGGGGCTCACCGAGAGCGTGCTCGTGAACAGGGGGAAGCCCAGCCGGGCGGCCTCGCGCGCCGTCGCGTCGAGACGCAGCCCGTAGCAGGCCCAGCAGCGCTCGCTCTTCTCGCCGCGATCGCGGTACGGCCCGGCGGCGGCCTCCCAGCGCTCCGGCTCGTACGGCCCCTCGAGAAAGGGGAAGTTCCCGCGGCGGCACAGCTCGCGCGTCTCGTCTCGCCGCAGCCGGTATTCCCCGGGCGGGAAGACGTTCGGGTTGTAGAACCACGCTGTCGGAGCGTATCGGGCGGCGAGGTGGTCGAGGACGTACGAGGCGCAGGAGGCGCAGCAGACGTGGACGAGGATGCGTTCGGGCGGGGTCATCGCGCCCCTCACTGCGAGGCCGCGCCGGCGGTCCGCTCCTCGAGCGGCGGCCGGTAACCCTCGGTGGGGGAGTCGTGCTCGGGGGTGGCCGCATACATGACGGTCCGCGAATCGCGGATCGGGATCGTGCAGAGCTCGGTGATCCGGCCGTCGCGGAGCTCGGCGAACGCGGGCATCTTCTCCTCGGACACGGGTTTGGCCGGCGGGAGCTTGAGCCGGCGCGGGTTGACGAACCTGTTGCCGATCTTGACGCGGTAGTCGAGATGCGGGCCCGTCGCGTATCCCGTGTGCCCGACGTACCCGATCACCTGTCCCTGGCGCACCTTCACGCCGCCGCGGATGCCGGAGCCGAAGCGGCTCAGGTGCAGGTAGTACGTGATGTAGCCGTTGTTGTGGCGGATCTTCACGTAGTTGCCGTTCGCCCGCGTTCGCGAGGCGGCGAGCACCGTTCCGTCGCCGGTCGTCATCACGGGCGTTCCCTCGGGAGCGGCGTAGTCGATGCCGTAATGTGGCCGGTAGTGGTGGAGCACCGGGTGGAGCCGCCGGGAGCTGAAGTTCGACGAGATCCGCGTGTAGGAGAGGGGGGCGCGCAGCAGCTGCTTGCGCAGGGACCGCCCCGTGTCGTCGAAGTAGTCGGCGAGCCCGTCCTCGTTCTCGAAGAGGAAGGCGTAGTGGCTCGTCCCCTGCGTGTTGAACTCGACGGCGAGGATGCGCCCGATGCGCTGCAGGCCGTCGCTCCGCGTCTTTTCCTCGTAGATGACGCGGAAGTAGTCGTTCTTCCTGATGTCGCTGAAGAAGTCGATGTCCCACGCGAGGATGTCGACGAGCTGGAGCCCGAGCTCGATCGGGAGCCCCTGCTCCTGGAAAGAGGCGAAGAGGGACTGCGTGATCAGCCCCGAGCAGGTTCTGGTGACGACGTCGAAGGGGTAGCTCCGGCGCTCCGCCTCGTACCCGTCCCCGGTACGGACGAGGGAGACGTACTCCTCCTCGCTGATCGAGAAGAAGACCGAGTCGATCCGGGCCGAATCGGCGTAGACCTCGTATCGCTGGCCGGGGTAGATCCGGCGGAAGTCGTAGACCTGTTTGGCCGAACGGGCCGCCGCGTAGATCTCCGCCGGCTCGATGCCGCAGGCGCTCACGATGTCGAAGAAGCTGCCGTTGCGGTCGACGCGGCCGGCGAGGGTCGGCACGGGGCACGCCTTCCCGGGGATCGCGGCGTCCACGGACGCCGGCACGGGATCCCCGGCGGGGGCCACGGCAGGCTCCGTGAGGATCCCTGGACGGTCGATCGCCAGCCCGATCGCGATCGCGGCGAGGGCGGCGGCGAGGAGGAACACCTGTATGTGTCTGTCGTGTCTCATAACGGATATCGAATCTGCCGAAAGATATCCGAGTCGCCTCGGCAACGTCAAGGAAAACCGTACCATGTGATAGCAAGAAACGGGCCGTCGCGGCGACCGTTCGTCGAAGCCGCCGCGTGTTGAAAAATGAGCCCGGATGGGGTACGCTGAACCGGTTCCCCGACACGGCGGGGCGCCGCGGGACGTGCGGCGGAGGAGCGATCATGACGCGACGCGGGGGCGACCTGCGAGTCGAGCTCGAGGAGTTGCGGAGACGGGCGGCGGCCGCCTTCGGCCGGAGGCGTCCGCTCCCGGGGATCGGTCCGCCCCCCGGCGAGGGCGGGGCGGCTGACGCTTCCGGGATCCTGCCGGGCCCCTTTTCCGGGATCAAACCGCCCCCGGAAGAAGGCGGGGCGGCATCCGACGCCGCGCAACCCACGGGCACGCTCGAGGCGCTCGTGCCCGGTGCGGAGGCGCCCGGAGGCGGCTTCTACCGCGTCCGCGAGGACGCGGCGGCGATCTGGCCGTCGGCCGACCGCTTTCTCGCCGAGTATCGCGAGGCCCTCGCCGGCCCCTTCCCCCCGGAAAACCGGGGGCTGGAGGAACTCCGTCTTTTGGCCGAGGCGGAAACGGGCCGGGTCCTCTGGCTCGATCTCGAGACGACGGGGCTCTCGATGGCGCCCCTCTTCCTCGTCGGGCTGATGTACGAGGAGGGAAACCGGCTCGTCGTCGACCAGCTCTTCGCGCGGGACTACGCCGAGGAGGCGGCGGTCCTCCTCTTCGCCGCGGAAACGATGGCCCGCTTCGACACGCTGGTGACCTACAACGGGCTTCGGTTCGACGTGCCCTTTCTCGCCGGGCGCATGGCCTACACGAGCCTGCCCTTCAGGCCGCCGCGGCGGCACGTGGACCTGCTGCGCGTTGCGCGGCGCGCCGTCGGGCGCCGGACGCCGAATCACCGGCTGCAGACGCTCGAGCGGCACCTGCTCGGCATGAAACGGGCGGGGGACGTGCCCGGGCGCGAGATTCCCGGCGTCTACCACGAATTCGTGCGGACGGGGGACGCGGGCGGCATCGCCGGCGTCATCCTCCACAACCGGCTCGATCTCGTCACGATGCTCAAGCTCGTGACGGTCTTTCTCTCCGGCTGTCGCTGACCGGGTTCCCCGGGCGGCGCCGCCGCGACGACCGCGAGGAGACGATGTGGACGTAACCCGCTTCATCGACCGGGTGCGGGTCGACGATTTCTACCGCGACCAGGTGGCCCACACCCACACCATCCCCGTCCGGCGCGCGCGGTACGCCGAGCTGGGCGAGCCGCTGCCCGCGCCGCTGCGGGCGGCCCTCGAAGCGGCGGGGATCGAACGGCTCTACACCCACCAGGTGGAGGCGATCGAGGCCCTGCGGGCGGGAAGGGACACCGTCGTCGTCACCGCCACGGCGAGCGGCAAGACCCTCTGCTACAACGTGCCGGTCCTCGAGCGGCTCCTCGCCGAGCCGGACGCGCGCGCCTTCTACCTCTACCCGACGAAGGCGCTCGCGCAGGACCAGCTCCGCGTGCTGCTCCGCTACCGGGAGGCGGGGCTCGACTTCACGGCGGGCGCCTACGACGGCGATACTCCCCGCGCCACGCGCCGCACGCTCCGCGACGAGGCGAGGATCATCCTCACGAATCCCGACATGCTCCACTCGGGGATCCTCCCGAACCACGCGAAGTGGGCGCCCTTCTTCTCGCGCCTCCGCTTCGTCGTCGTCGACGAGATCCACACCTACCGCGGCGTCTTCGGCTCGCACGTGGCGAACGTGCTCGCCCGCCTGCGCCGCGTCTGCGAGCACTACGGCGCCTCGCCGGTCTTCGTGGCCTCCTCGGCGACGATCCGCAATCCCGCCGAGCACGCCGCGCGGCTCCTCGGCCGCGCGGTGACGACGGTGACGCGCGACGGCTCGCCGCGGGGTCGCAAGCGCTTCCTTTTGTGGAACCCGCCGACGATCGACACGGCGGGGATGGAGCGGCGGAGCGCCAACATCGAGGCGGCCGAGCTCGTCTCGCGTCTCGTCCTCGACGACGTCCAGACGATCTGCTTCGTCCGGGCCCGCGTGGTGAGCGAGGTCGTCACCCGCTACGTCCGCGAGATGCTCGGGCGCCGGCGTGCCTCGATGGCCGATCTCGTCCATCCCTACCGGGGGGGCTATCTTCCCGCCGAGCGGCGCGAGATCGAGCGCAGGCTCTTCGATGGCGAGCTGAAGGCGGTCATCTCGACGAACGCCCTCGAGCTGGGGATCGACGTCGGGGCGCTCCACGCCTCGGTGATCGTCGGCTATCCCGGCTCGATCGCCTCGACGTGGCAGCAGGCGGGGCGCGCGGGGCGGGGGAACGAGGAGGCGCTGATCGTCTTCATCCCGCACAACACGCCGCTCGACCAGTACCTCGTGCGACACGCCGACTACTTCTTCGGCCGGTCGCCGGAGAACGCGATCATCGATCCGTCGAACCCGCACCTCCTCATGGGGCATCTGCGCGCCGCCGCGGCCGAGCTTCCCCTCGGGGCGAAGGAGGTCGAGGAGTGGGGAGAGTACGCCCCGGCGATCGCCGGGCTCCTCGAGGAGGAGCGCGAGCTCAACTTCGTCCGGGGGAAGTGGTACTGGCGCGGCCGCGGCTACCCGAGCGCCGATGTCGACCTGCGCAACATCTCGCCCAACATCTACACGATCGTCGACGAATCGTCCGGCAACGTCGTCATCGGCACGATCGACGAGGCGAGCGCCTTCCAGCAGGTCCATCCCCAGGCGATCTACCTGCACGAGGCGGAGACGTACATCGTCAACGACCTCGATACGGAGAAGCGGATCGCCTTCGTCGAGAAGACCAACGTCGACTACTACACGCAGTCGATCACCGAGACGCAGGTCAGGGTCGACCGCGAGGAGAAGAGCGGCGCCTGGCGCGTGGCCGAGACGGGCTTCGGGGACGTCTCGGTGACCGACCTGACCTTCATGTTCCGCAAGATCAAGTTCGGCAGCCGCGATTCGATCGGCTACGGCAAGTGCGACCTTCCCCCGCAGGTGCTCGAGACGGCGGGGATGTGGATCGTTCCGCCCGCCGAGGTCCACGCCCTCGTCAGGGGGCACGGGCGCGTGCCCGGCGAGGGGCTCCTCGGGCTCTCGAACGTCCTCCGCGAGGTCGTTCCCCTCTTCGTGATGTGCGATCCGCTCGACATCGGCACCACGGTGAACTCCCGCTCGACGGGCGGGCCGGCCCTCTATCTCTACGACAAGTATCCCGGCGGCGTCGGCTTCGCGCTCAAGGCGTACGATCTCGTCGAGGAGATCATGGAGGCGGCCCTCGACCTGATCAGGGAGTGCCCCTGCGCGGGGGGCTGCCCCTCCTGCGTCGGCTCGCCGATCCCGCCCTTCTCGCAGCTCGATCCCGACGCGGGCGGGCGGGGGATGATCCCCGACAAGGAAGCGGCCCTCGTCGTGCTCCACGCGCTGCTCGGACTCGATCCCTACGAACCGTCGGCTCCCGGATCGCGCGCGGGGGAGGAGGCGCCGCCGCGCCCGGCCGGAAAGCCGCTCCCCGTCGAGGTGGAGGGAAAGCTCCGCGAGGCGCTCGTGCGGACGCACCGCCGGACCGGCGACCGCGGGCGCGGCGGCGCGCGGCGGCCGGCCGGCCCGGGCGGAACGGAGGACCGATGATCGGGCGTGTTCGCGCACAGCCTCATGGAAGGGGAAGCGGGCAAGGATGACGTGGCTGTTCCAGGTGGCCGCCGTCGCGCGGGCCGAGGCGCGGATCCTGCTCAGGAGCTGGCCGCTGCGGATCTGTGCCGTCCTCGTTCTCCTCGCCTCGATCCTCTTCTTCGATGTCGTGCTGTCGATCCACGCCATGGATTGGTTCATGCGCGCCCGGCGCATCATGCCGCCGAGGATCGACTGGCTGATGAAGGCCGTACCCTCCTCCTTCGCGCTCCTCTCCTTCCTGTTGCCGGGGATCGCCGTGACGGCCGTCGCCGCGCTCGCCGCCGTCGAGGCCTTCGGGCGAGAAGGCCGCGAGGACACGTCGCGGGCCGTGTGGGTGCGTCCCGCCGGCAACACCGCGCATGTCGCGGGGAAGGCGGTCGCCGCCTGCGGGCTCCCGATGGTCCTCGCCTTCCTCGCAGCCCTGCCGGGGCTGGGGCTGAACGTGGCGATCTTCGACGCACCGGTCAGGCCGGGGGCGTATCTCCTGTACGCGCTCGTCGTCACCGTGCCGGGCGTCCTCTTCGTCGCCGGCGCGGCGGCTTTCCTCGTCACCGCCATGCGGAGCCGCCTCGCGGCGCTCGCCGCGCCCCTCCTGCTCGCCGTCATCGCCGTCGTCTTCCGCGACCGTCTCGGGGGCGGGCTTCTCGATCTGCCGGCCCTGCGCCTGCCCCTCCTTCGCTCCGAGATCGTCGGCTTCGTTTCCCCGGACGGCCTCCTCCAGCGGGGGTGGTGGCTCCTCCTCGGTCTCGGCGGTTTCGCCGGCACGGCGGCCGCGCATTCGCGCATCCCCGCCCGCCGTCGCTCGCGCCGACTCGCCGCGGGTGCGGCCGTCGCCCTCGTCGTCCTCGCCGCGCTGCTCGGCGCCCGCTTCGAGACGGCGCGCCGCGGCGGGCCCGCGCTGCGGGACCGGATGCGCGCCCTGAACGATTCGCTGCGGGAGGAGCGGCGCCCCCTCGTCGATGCGTGCGATCTGTACATCCGCCACGAGGGAACCCGCATCGAGGGGGCGGTGACGCTCGTCCTCCGCAATCCGCACGACGAGCCGCTCGCGCGCTGCGTCCTGCGCCTCAATCCCGGCCTCGCCGTCCGCTCGGCGACGATGGGGGGGGCGGCGGCCGCCGTCCGGCGGGATTGCCACATCCTCGCGCTGACGCCATTGGCCCCGCTCGCCCCCGGCGCCCGCGACACCCTCGTCGTCCGGTACGAGGGGGCGATCGAGGAGGCGGCCTGCCATCCCGAATTCGACGAAAAGGGCCGCGGCGAGGCATGCACGGGCGGCGCCGGCGGGCTCTGCGCGATCGGCCGGCGGTTCGCGTGGGTCGGCGGCGGATACGCGCTCCTCACCCCCGGGGCGCTCTGGTATCCGGCGGCCTCCCGCGGGTTCGCCCCGGGCGATCCCGTCGCGCGCGACGCGCAGTTCACCCGCTTTTGCCTCGAGGTGGAAACGGCCCCCGGGCTCGTCGCCGTCTCGCAGGGGCCGCGCGAACGTCTCGCCCCCGGGCGGTTCCGGTTCATGCCGGCCGAACCGCTCTGCGGGCTCACCCTCGTCATCGGCCGCTACGAGTCGCGCGAGATCGTCGTCGACGGCATCGCCTGCGCCGCGCACACGGTCGCGGGGCACGACTGGTTCGCCCCGTACGTCGATGCCCTCGGCGACACCCTCCCGGCGGTCGTCCGCGCGGTCCGCGACCGCCTGACGGCCGGCTGGTGCCTCGACTACCCCTTCTCCCGTCTCGATCTCGTCGAGGTCCCGGTGCAGTTCCGTCCCGTCGCCGGGGGGCTCGCGACGGCGGCCACCCCCTGCCAGCAGCCGGCGATGATCCTTTTGCCCGAGCGCGGCGCGACGGTCGGGATGGCCGAGATGGCGTGGATCAAGCGGATCGTCCGCGGGAGGCAGGAGCCGATGTACTACACGACGAGGCGGGCGCAGCAGGCCTTCCAGGCGATGCTCCTCCTCTCGAACCTGCTCTCGTCCGATCCGGCGACGAGCCCCGTGCAACTCACGTGGACGCGGGCCGGCTTCGTCGATGCGCCGCGCTGGCCCGCCCTCGGCCGGGCGATCGAGAGTTACCTCGTCGGCGACGAGCCCGTATTCTCCCGGCGGAAGTCGGGGCTCGCCTCCTTCGAGGAGGTCAACCTCGCCCTCAGGGAGAAGAGCCTCGCCGGCGTCCTCGCCGACCCGGCGATGCGCCGCGTGGCGCCCGGCGTTCTCGCCTGCAAGGGGGAGCGCCTCGTCGCGGGGATCGAGGCCGAGGCGGGGGAACGGGCCTTCCGCGGATTCCTCGGCGGGTATCTCGCGGATCGCCGGTTCCGGCGCCTCTCCGCCGACACCCTCATCGCCGCGATGCGGGAGGCCCTCGGCATCGATCTCGCCGCGCGACTCGACGACTGGTACCGGGACGCGCGACTGCCGCTCTTCGACGTGTCCGACGAGGAGATGCGCCCGGTCGTCGTCGACGGACGGGCGCGTTTCGCCGTCCGCTTCGTCGCGACCAATCGCGGGGACGCCGGCGGGGTCTTCGAGTACCGCTGCACTGTCTTCAAGGACGGGGCGCGACACGAACTGGACGATACCGGCTGGGCGAACGCCGTCATCGGTCCGCGCGAGACGCGGGAGTTCGGTCTCCTCCTCGACCGCCGCCCCGTCAGGATGCACTTCCGCCTGCCCTGCTGGGCGAACGTCCCCCCCTACGAGTACCTCGCGCTGCGGGAGATCGATGCCGCCGGGGCCCGCGCCCCGTTCGACGGGAGCCGGCCGCTTTCCTTCCGCGAGCCGGCCGGGGAGCCGGGGACGATCGTCGTCGACGATCTCGATCCCGGCTTCGCCGTGCACGAACGGCCGCCCCGGCTCCTCGCCTCCCTCTTCGGCCGCGACGGGACGGGGAGGGAACTGCTCGCGCACTGGCACTGGAACGACCGCCCCGCCCGCTGGACGCGCAGGATCGTCGAGGACGCGATCGGCAGGGACGGCCTGCGCACGATCTGCGTGCGGCGCTCGGGGGAGGGACGCAGCGGCGTCTCCTGGACGGCCGACCTTCCCGGCGACGGATTCTATGACGTCTACGCGCGGATCTTCCTCGTCGCGTTCATCAACATGAACATGTCCCCGAGCGAGCGGGCACCGCTCGTCCACCCGCGTTTCGTCGTCCGCCACGACGGGGGGGAGGCGGCCGTGTCGCCGCCCCTCTCGCGACCGGAGAACCTCGCCGGGGAGTGGGAGCTCTGGGTCCATCTCGGCGCCTGGCGCTTCGCCGCCGGCCCGGCGCGCGTCGAGCTCTCGGACGCGTGCGAGGGTCCGACGGTCGCCGCCGACGCCGTCAAGTGGGTGCGGCGGTGACGGTTATGGACATTTCCACGGCGGAATTGACGTCCGTATCCCCCTGTGCTATAGTGCTCGCGCTCGTTTGCAACGATCGTCTTGTGAATCGGCGTCGGGTCCGCTCCGGTCCAGGCACGCGGACCCGTTTCAACAGGGAGGGACCCCCATGAGGGTGATCCAGAAATACCGGATACACACCGGGACCTTCGCATGGATCCTGCACCGGTTGTCCGGTCTCGGGCTGATCTTCTACCTGCTCCTCCACATCTGGGTGATCAGCCATCTCATCGGCGGTCGCGAGTCGTTCGACGGGATCATGGAGTGGTTCAACAACCCGCTCTTCAAGTTCCTCGAGATCGGCCTCATCGGCGTGATCTTCTACCATCTCTTCAACGGGCTGCGCGTGACTCTCGTCGACATGGGCGTGCTGGTGGAACGGCAGAAGGCGGTCTTCGTCGTCTCGATCGTTCTCTGGCTCGCCTCGTGGGCGGCGGTCGGCGCGGTGATGATGCAGCGATTCGGCCTCGTGGGCGGACACTGACGGAAAGGGGGGCGTGATGAGTTACAGGGAATCGGTCAGATCAGGCGGCGCTCTCCTCTGGTTCTTCCAGCGGGTCACGGGCGTCTACCTCGCCGTCGTCCTCTTTTTGCACGTGATCATGACGCACGTGCTGATCAGGGGGGAGCTCTCGTTCGACCAGGTCGCCGACCGGGTCGCCACTCCGCTCTGGAAGACGGTCGACATATCATTTCTCGTCGTGGCGCTCTTCCATGGCCTCTACGGGCTCTGGATCGTTCTCGACGACTACATTCACCGCGACTGGCTCAGGGTGCTGCTCTACGGCGGGATCGCGATCGCCGCGCTCGTCTTCACGACGCTCGGCATCCTGACGCTCCTGCCCTTCCAAGCCGGAGGTTGATGGCTCATGGCAACGATGGATCCCGAAACCATCCATGACGTCGAGGGCGTGGGCGTCCATTACGTCCATCGCCACGACGTGATCGTCGTCGGGGCCGGTCTTGCCGGCATGCGCGCCGCCGTCGAAGCCTCCGCGGAATTCGACGTCGCGGTCATCAGCAAGGTCTTCCCGACACGCTCCCACAGCGGCGCCGCCCAGGGCGGCATCGCCGCCTCCCTCGCGAACGAGGAAGAGGATCACTGGGAGTGGCACATGTTCGACACGGTGAAGGGGAGCGACTACCTGGGAGACCAGGACGCGATCGAGATCCTCGTCAAGGAGGCCCCGGTCGTCGTGCGCGAGTTCGAGCACATGGGCTCGCCCTTCTCCCGCACACCCGAGGGACGGATCGCCCAGCGGAAGTTCGGCGGGCACACGAAGGATTTCGGCCGCGGCGGCCCCGTCCTTCGCGCCTGCTACGCCGTCGACCGCACCGGCCACGCGCTGCTCCACACGCTCTACGAGCATTGCATGAAGAACGGCGTCCGCTTCTATCCCGAGTTCTACGCCACCGAGCTGATCATCCGCGACGGCGTCTGCCGCGGGATCGTCGCCTGGGACGTGATCAACGGCGGCGTGCACGTCTTCCACGCGAAGGCGGTCATGTTCGGCACGGGCGGCTACGGCAAGGTCTTCAAGATCACCTCGAACGCCCTGGCCAACACGGGCGACGGCCTGAGCCTCGTGCTCCGCGCCGGCCTGCCCCTCGAGGACATGGAGTTCGTGCAGTTCCACCCGACGGGCCTCTACCTGCAGGGCATACTCGTGAGCGAGGCGGCCCGCGGGGAGGGGGGCTACCTGATCAACGACACGGGCGAGCGCTTCATGGAGCGGTACGCCCCCGACAAGCTCGAGCTCGCGCCCCGCGACCTCGTCTCCCGCTCGATCCAGACGGAGATCAACGAGGGGCGCGGGATCGGCGGCGAGGCGTACGTCCACCTCGACCTCACCCATCTCGGGGCCGAGAAGATCATGCGCCAGCTTCCGCAGATCCACGAGCTCGCCTGGAAGTTCCTCCACGTCGACTGCACGAAGGAGCCGATCCCGATCCAGCCGACGGCCCACTACTCGATGGGGGGCATTCCCACCGACAAGGACGCCCGCGTGCTGCTCGACGGCAAGGAGACGCCGGTGACCGGCTTCTTCGCCGGCGGCGAGTGCGCCTGCGTCAGCGTCCACGGTGGAAACCGCCTGGGGACGAACTCCCTGCTCGAGGCCTCCCTCTTCGGGCGCCGCGCCGGCAAGTCGATGGTGCGGTTCCTCCGCGAGACCCGCGAGTTCCCCGAGCTTCCGGCCGACGCGGCCAGGGTCTCCATCGCGGAGATCGACCGCGTCCTCTCCGCCGACGGCGACCAGCGGGTCTCCGACCTGCGCGAGGAGCTGCAGGAGCGCATGACGCGCGACTGCGGGATCTTCCGCAACGCCGAGAAGCTCGAAGCGATGATGGCCGACCTCGTGAGTCTCGAGAAGCGGTTCGCCCGGATACGCATCGACGACCGGAGCCGCCGCTTCAACTACGACCTGCTCGAGGCGATCGAGCTGGGCCACATGCTCGAGTTCTCCGAGCTCATCGTCGCCGGCGCCCTCAAGCGCCAGGAGAGCCGCGGGGCCCACAGCCGCGTCGACTTCCCCAAGCGCGACGACGAGAAGTGGCTCAAACACACCCTCGCCTGGAAGACAGGCGGCGAGGTGCGGTTCGACTACAAGCCCGTCGTCATCACGCGCTTCCAGCCGAAAGAGCGCACGTATTAAAAGGAGGCCCCCGCAATGGCGATGATGACGTTCAAGATTCATCGGTTCAATCCCGACGACGAGCGCCGGGGCCGGTACGTGCAGGAGTACCAGGTCGACGTCCGCAAGGGGATGACGATCCTCGACTGCCTCAACGAGATCAAGTGGAAGCAGGACGGCACCCTGACCTTCCGGCGTTCGTGCCGGAGCGGCATCTGCGGCTCCTGCGCCATGTGGGTCAACGGGATGAACCGGCTCGCCTGCGAGACGCAGGCCGCCACGCTCGGCTCGAACCGGATCGAGATCCGGCCCATGCCCGGCTATCCCGTCGTCAAGGATCTCGCCGTCTCGC
The DNA here is from genome assembly GCA_016931295.1 of Candidatus Krumholzibacteriota bacterium. Classification (NCBI taxonomy): domain Bacteria; phylum Candidatus Krumholzibacteriota; species Candidatus Krumholzibacteriota bacterium. The sequence continues at coordinate 17,800 of JAFGEZ010000011.1, read as the reverse complement.
TCGATCCGCTCGTTCGCGGGCTCATGGCGGTCAAGCCCTGGCTCATCGCGAACGGCCCGCCGCCCACCGACCAGGAGCGGCTGCAGAGCCCCGAGGAGCGCGAGAAGCTCCTGGGGCTCTACGAGTGCATCCTTTGCGGCGCATGCACGAGCTCCTGTCCCTCCTTCTGGGCGGACGGCGACTACATCGGGCCCCACGCCTTCCTCAAGGCGTACCGTTTCGTGGCGGACAGCCGCGACGACGGCGCGAAGGCCCATCTCGACGCGTGCGACGACAAGCACGGCCTGTGGCGCTGCCACACGATCTTCAACTGTGTCGAGGCGTGTCCGAAGGACCTGAACCCGACGAAGGCGATATCCGAACTCAAGAAGGAGCTCGTCCGCAGGAAGATCGGGTAGGTCGGGCGCGGCGGCCGGCGACAGGTTCCGGACGGCGCCCGCGCCCCGCGCGGCGGGAGGTGCGATGCCGCTCGACAGGTTGAACGCGGAGGGCGCATCGCGCGGCGGCGAATCGGTTCCGACGGCGCTCTCGACGTGGCCGCACGGCCTCGCCGCCAACGAGGCGGCGTGGGCGATCCTCGCCGCCGGCGGGACGGCCCTCGACGCCGTCGAGGCGGGGGCGCGCGTGACGGAGGACGACCCCGGGGTGACGAGCGTCGGCTACGGCGGTTATCCCGATGCGGCCGGGCGCGTCACCCTCGACGCATCGATCATGGGCCCGGACGGCCTGGCCGGCGCGGTCGCCTTCGTCGATGGTTTCCGCCACCCCGTCTCGATCGCGCGCGCGGTGATGGAGCGGACCGACCACGTGATGCTCGCCGGCGCCGGCGCCGAAGCATTCGCCCGCCGGTGCGGTTTCGAAAAGAGCGGACTGCTGACCGACCGGGCCCGGGAGGCGTGGCGGACGTGGAAGCGGGGCGGGGGAAAGACGATCCCGCCCGGCGAAGACCACGACACGATCGGCGTTCTCGCGCTCGACGCGACCGGCGATCTCGCCGGCGCCTGCACGACCAGCGGCGCGGCCTTCAAGCTCCGCGGCCGGGTGGGCGATTCGCCGATCCCCGGCGCGGGGCTTTTCGTCGACAACGAGGTCGGCGCGGCCGCGGCCACCGGCCGGGGCGAGGCGATCATGCGGGTCTGCGGAACGTTTCTCGTGGTCGAGCATATGAGAAGAGGCGGTTCACCCCGCGATGCCTGCGCCGAGGCGCTCGAACGGATCGTGCTGGCGCACGGGGGACGGACGGATTTCCAGGTCGCCTTCGTCGCCCTCGATCGAACGGGCAACGTCGGCGCGTGTTCCCTCCGGGAGGGATTCGAATACGCCATCAGGCGGGACGGCCGGAACGAACTCGTCGCGGCCGACAGCCTGCGTTGAACCGGGTAACGGCGGGCAGAGCCCGACGGGCCGGGGAAAAGAGGACGGAACGATGAACAGACGAGTCATGACGCCCATCCTGCTCGCCGGGGCGCTGGCGATCGCCGCCTGCGCCGGAAACGTCGACGATCCGCGGGTGCTCGTCGACCGGATGATCGGCGCCTACGGGGGCGAGAAGGGGATCGAACGGGTGGAGAACTTCGTGGGGAAGGGTTTCATGCGGTCCCTCTCGAACAAGGCGATCGCGACGAGCCATCCCTTCGATCTTCGCCAGAGCGGTGCAAGAATCAAGACGAAGATGATGCGCGTCGAGCGCGGACGGCTCGTCGATGTCAAGATCATCTCGAGCGACGGAACGAACTCGTGGCAGTACGACTGGCTGACCGGGCGCAGGGACCTCGCGGGCTGGGAGACGGAAATCACGGCCTGGCGGTTCCCCCGCGTGCTCCGGTGGGCGCACGAGCATGTCGCCTCGGCGTCTGTCGTGCCCGACGACATCGAGTACGGCGTCGCCCTCGTCGCCTTCGAGGCGGGAGAGGACCTCGTCACGCTCAAGATCGACGAGGAGAGCTGGCTTTTGCGCGAGGTGGTCATCACGAGCCTCACCGACACCTCCTTCGTCTTCTCGGAACAATACGGCGACTATCGCGTCGTCGACGGCACGCCCTTTCCGAACCGGTTCACCGGCACCTACATGGGACAGCCGTACTTCGAGTACATGATACCCGTGCTCGAGCTCGGCGTGACCTCGCCCGATTCGCTCTTCGGCGTCCTCCACGCCGACACGGCCGACATCTACCGGCCGACGGCGGCCGGGGACACGACCGCGGCGACCCCGTGACGCGCAGGTTGGCGGCTTCGCCGCCGGCGTTTGGCATATTCCCTGCATGTCTCCAGGGCAAACGGAACAAACCGGCCGCTGGCCGGTTTCGCTGCGCCGGACGGGCCGGCGCGGCGGCGGATGAGTTTTTCCCGGACCACGCACCTGGAGACCGACAGCCATGGGAATGCTCGCTGAACGCGAATTCGGGCGCGGATGCACGCCCGGATCGAGAACCTACGCTCGATCGATAGTCGTTCTCACCGTTGCGGTCTGCATCCTTCTTCTTGCCAACGTCTTCATCCTCGTCGTGATGGACCGCGTCGAGCGCGAGTCCGCCCGCATGACGATCCACGCATCGCGCATCGCCGAGGAGGCGCTCGCCGGTTCGATGGCGAACGCGGCGGCGGGATTGCCGATGGAGATCCGGGTGGGGGGAGAGCGGTACACGAGGCGCGTCGACGTGGTCGGCAGCGGCGAGAACAGGCGCGTGAACGTGTCGGTGGAATGGCGGACGCTCGCCGGCGAGCGCCGCATTCTCGTGCAGCGGCCTCTCGCGGCCGGGCCGGAGGACGCGAGTCCCGTCCCGGCTGCATGCCCCGGATCGCCGGGCGTTCCCGGCGATGCGGCGAACCGGGATCAGAGCAGTTCGCTCACCCTGAAGAGGGAACGCAGCGAATAGCCCGCGTCGGCGATCGCCTCGGTCGCTCCCTCCTCGCGATCGACGACGACCGCGATCCCCGCGATCTCGCCGCCGGCCGCCTTCACTTCCTCCGCCGCCCTGAGCAGCGAACCGCCCGTCGTCACGACGTCCTCGAGTATGACGACCTTCATCCCCGGCTTGAGATTGCCCTCGACGAGCTTTTTCGTGCCGTGCTCTTTCGACGCCTTCCGGATCAGGAGCCCTTCCTTGTCCATGCCCCGTTCGGCCATCACGGAGAGGAGCGCGCCGACGATCGGGTCGGCGCCGATCGTCGGGCCGCCGATCGCGTCGAATTCGAGGTCGCCGATCAGGTCGAGCATCAGCCGCGCGACGAGGTTGAGCCCCTTCGAGTGCAGCGTCGTCATCTTGCCGTTGATGTAGTAGCTGCTCTTCCTGCCCGAGACGAGGGTGAAATCGCCCTTGAGGATCGAGCGGGTCTCGAGGATCTGCTTGAGGGCTTCGCGGTCGTCCATGTTTTTCCCTTCCGGTGGCGTGGGGGATCGCCCGGGCGCGCTAGCCGGTGAAGAGCATCACGCCGAGAGCGATTTGGTAGAAGGCGGTTCGTTCCTCGCCCGTGTAGAACCAGATCGTGTCGCGGTACTCGTCCCCGGACAGAAAGTAGTGGTACTTCGCGTTCAGGTTGACGGCGAGCCAGCGCTCGGTGATGCGGTAGAGGAGCCCGGCGCCGCCGAAGAAGCCGAACTGGTTGTCGGTCACCGTTCCCTCGTAGATGCCGGTGGGGATGACGGCGCTCACCGCGTAGAGCCCTGCGCCACACTCGATCGTCCAGCGCATCCGCCCGCCGAGACCGCCCATGAGGAGGGGGCCCACGGTGACCGAATAGACCTGGAGATCGACGTCGCGGTCGAGGTTGATGAACTGGATGTTCTTCATGCGGTCCTTGGAGTCCCCGAAATCGTGCGAGGAGAGGGAGAAGGAGACGCCGAAGCGCGGCGTGATCCCCTCGATGAAGTGCAGCTCGATCTCCGTCCCGTCGCCGAACGCGTCCTTGAAGGCGCCGGTGGAGAAGACGCCGCCGATGCGCACGCCGAAGAGCTCCCGGCCCTTGATCCCCTGGGAGGCGACCGGGCTGGCGAGGGCGACGAGGAGAAGGACCGCGAGTGCCGTTGTCCGTTTCATGGCATGCAGGATAGCATACGCCCGCGGCGCGGTCATCGAAAATCCCGCCTCTAGCGGATCAGCACGAGCTTCGCGCGGGCGACGGGACGTCCGTCGACCTGCAGGAGGGCCGTGTAGACGCCGGCGGCGACAACCGACCCGGCGCGGTTCCGGCCGTCCCAGCGGACCGAACCGCGGCCCCCGCCGCCGGCCCGTCCGTCGATGCGCCGGATCTCGCGCCCGGCCACGTCGTGTATCGACACGGCGACAGCCGCCCCCGGCCGGCAGGCGAAGCGGATCTCCGTCGCCGGGTTGAAGGGGTTGGGGAAGGCGCCGATCGCGGAAATCGGCGGGGCGTCGGTTCCGGGATCGCCGTTCGCGTCCGGCCCGGCGAGCGGCTCGATGCGGCGGTCGGGATCTTTCGGGGAGGGTCGGCGGGGAACGACCGTGTCGTCGGGCGGGATGGCGTGGGGCAGCTCGCGGATCGCGTCGACGTTGATGTGGCCGAAGGGGGCCGAGCTGTCGTCGACGATGACGAGGTAGACCTCGCGTCCGCCGAAACGTTCGAGATCCCATGTGCGCTCGTCCATCGCATCGGTGCCGCGGCCGGTCTCGCGCAGGAGGACGCGGCCGGTGGCCGCGTCGCAGAGCGCGACGTAGAGCGAGTCGGGGCTGTCGCCGCCGCCGACGAGGAGGCGCATCGAGCGGCCGGTGACGGTGAACGCGTCGCTTCGGATCGCGCCGCGCGGGGCGTCTCCCTGCGCCTGCCCCGGCGTCGTGCCGCGCAGGGGGCCGGCGAAGCTCTCGTAGGTGCCGATCCACCAGTTTCCCTCGAATCCGATCGCCGTCGTGTCCGCGCCGCGCCAGGCGGGATTGTCGCCGTAGACCGGCTGGTGATCGAAGGCGTCGCCCCACAGGACCGACCACCCCGGCCCGGGCGGATCGGGGATCGCCACCTCCGGGTCGTTTCCGTTCCAGCGAAGCGTGTCTACGCGGATCGTCGAGAGGCCCTCCCCGACGGGGGCGGGGTAGTACGAGTGACGGGAGATCAGTTGCCGGTCGGGCAGGCCGATGTCGACGATCTCGGCGGCCGCGCCCGGATCGACGATCGTGCGGTAAATGATGTTCCATCCCGCGGTCAGGGAGTCGGAGGAGAGGTGTGAGACCCCGCCGACGCCCTCCTCGGTGAAGAAGAGATGGTAGCGGCCGTTACGCTCGACGAGCCGGGCGCTTTCCAGCGCGTGCCAGTTGTCGTGGACGTAGAGGGGGCCGGCGTCCTCCCACGTGAAGAGGTCGGTGGAGCGGGCGAGGGCGATGCAGCCGAGGTTGTCGCGGGTCATCGCCGTGTTGAGGAGGTAGTAGACGCCATCCTTCTCGAAGAAGGCGGGGTCGCGGTAGTTCGACCATTCGTCGGCGTGCCAGCGCGTCCACGACGTGTCGCCGTGGAAGGGGGTGAAGCGTTGCGGCAGGGCCTTCGTCCAGGCGTCGGGGCCGATCGAGATGGCGAGGCAGACTCGCTGGGCCGCGCTCCAGTTGGCGCCCGTGTAGTACATCAGCCAGTATCCCTCTGCGGGGGGGAAGGCAACGACGCAGGGGGCCCAGATCTGGAAGGCGTCCTCGTCGCCGGGGCCGGTCTCGAGCAGGGTGTCGTGGATCTTCCAGACGACGAGGTCGGCCGAGGTCGCATGCCCGAAGCTCGTCTGGTCGCCGCGGATGTAGTAGAGGTGCCAGAGGCCGTCGATGCAAACGAGGGAGTGGTCCTTCACGATGAAGCCGGGATCGGCGAAGACGGCCTGTTCGAAGTCGTAGCCGACGAAGCCCCCCGCGCCGCCGGCGCACGCGAGGATCGCCGCCGCGGCGAGGAGGATGGCGGCGCCCCGCGCCGCGGGAGCCGGTCTGTCGAGCGGGCGGTGCACCTCTCGCCCTCCCCGGGTAAGATCAGCGAAGCAGGATGAGCTTCCGCGTGAAGCTCTCCTTACCGATGACGAGTCTGCAGTAGTAGACTCCCGACGGTATGTCGCGATGCCCGGAGAGAGACGGGTTCCACCTGAATTCGTGGTCTCCCTGCGGCTTCACGCCGAGGGAATATCCATCGACGAGCCGTCCCCTGACGTCGTAGAAGGCGATGCGCACCGGCGAGCCCCCGTTTGTCCCGGAACCCACCGAGAAGGGGATCGTCGTGGCGGGGTTGAACGGATTCGGGTAGTTCTGGTGGAGCGCGTTCCGCGAGGAGGGGACCGATCCCTCGACGAAGAGCGGTCCGGCCACCGACGGATCGGACACGCCGGTCTCGACGATGAAGTACCAGTGGTCGACCGCCGGGTCCTCGACCTCGTCGAAATAGCGGAAGTCGCCCGTCGAGTAGACGGGCGCGGCGTTGCGTTTCACGCAGGAGGCGAACTCCGGGCTCTGCCCGCGGTAGACGTCGAAGCTCGATCCGGTGCCTCCGCAGTCCGTGCACCAGGAGATCATCACACCGCCGTCGATCCGTTCGCAGGCGTAGAGCGAGATCATGACCCCCGTCGTGGCGCTGAGACTGATCGGCACCCACTCCGCGGTGCCGTTGCCGAGCAGGACGCCGGTGATCGTCGTGTCGCGGTAGCCGGGCGCCGACGCGCTCAGCACGTAGAGGCCGGCCGGCAGGTGCGCGAAGGCGTATTCCTGGTCGGCGAACTCGTCGAAGCGGCCGACGAACTCGGCCTCGGCGGTCATCAGGTCGATCTTCGCTCCGTCGGGTACGCCGCACTCGGAGCCGCAGGTGAGCGTGCCCTCGATCAGGCCGGTCGGGCGGTCGATCCCGTACGTCTCGAGCGAGTCGTCGAACCAGAACCAGTAGTAGCCGTCGTCGAGTATGGAGACGATCCAGGGCGGGTCGAAGTCGTACCGGGCGTAGCCCCAGCCCCGCACGTGGTCGTAGCCCCAGTGCTGCGGGTAGTATTCCCAGTTCTTCGTGAACTTGAAATAGACGGTGTCCACGCCGTCCGCGCCGCTCACCAGCTGGAGTTTCCGCCACAGATGGTCGCCGGCGCGCTCCATGCCGTTCTCCGGGTCGGCCGGATCGCACGCAACGCCGTCGACGCTGCCGACGAGCTGCACGGACGCGACCGTTCCCGCGAACGCCGTCGCCGCAAAAAACAAAAAGGTGCCGGCGAGGACAACACCCTTCGAGATCGTACCTGTCACGTCTGCACTTCCTTTTATCGATGCGATGTCGTGTAGTCGGAGCCGTAAAAAGGAACCCATATGTTAAACAAAGTATACCTGACAAAGGAGTTAAAGTCAATCGTCAAACATATGCACGAGGTCGGGATCAACCCCGGCCGGCCGCTCCGCCGCCCGCTCCGCCGGCAACGAGGCGGGCCGCCTCGCGGGCCCTGCCTGCCGGCCCCTCGGCCGGGAACGGTTTTTGCAAAGGTCACGGTGGGGCGGCGGCGTTCTGCGGAGTCAATACCCTGCCGCGCAACGAGTTGTGTCTTGCGGCGCCCCCCGGTCCCCGGACGGGCCGTGTTGTAGTCTGCAATGATTTCGAAGGAGCATGCGAGTTGACGACGACGCTCGACACGGAGACCTTCGAGTCGCGCGATCTCTTCCGCAAGGCGGAGATCCATTTCAGGCGCAACAAGTACGCGCGGGCCGCGGGGTTGCTCACCGAGGCCCTCAAGATCTCCCCGAACCACCCGCTCTATCTCTCCTACCTCGGCGTCTGCGTGGCGATGCGGGGCGACGTGGAGGGGGGGGAGAAGATGTGCATGACGGCCACGGCGATGCGATCGAAGGAGCCGATGATGTACGTCAACATGGGACGTGTCCTGCTGTGCAGGGGACAGCGCCAGGAGGCCCGCGAGCACTTCATGCGGGCCTACCGCATGGACAACACCAACGCCCCGGCGGCCCTGGAGCTTTCCCGCATGGGCGTCCGCAGACGGCCGGTCCTGAAGTTCCTCCCGCGGAATCATCCCTTGAACGTTTATCTCGGCAAGCTGCGCCACCGCATCTCCTGCTGGCGGAGCCAGGAACTGAAAAAGCAGTAGCGCCCGGCGCCCGCGCCCTCTAGAATCCACCCTGTCATGCCATTCCGACGAACAGACCGCGCGACCGGCCCGGCCGGTCCCTGCCGCGGGAGCGCCCCCCCGCGTCACGCCGCGGCCGCGTCCCGCTTCGCGGCCGCACCGGGCCTCGTCCTGCTGCTTTTCGCCCTCGCCGTGCTTTCCGTGTCCTGCGGCGGCGGGCCCCGGGCGGGAGCCGCGGGGAGGGAGTGGGACGCCGAGCGAGCCGCGCTCGACCGGCGGATCGAGTGGCTCGTCGGCACCGCGCAGTACGGCGACGCGCTCGCGCTCGTCGACGGCGCCCTCGCCGCAGGCGAGGCGGACGCGCGCCTCCATGCGCAGCGGGCGCGATCGCTCGCCGGCCTCGACCGCCCCGAGGAGGCGGTCGCCGCGTGGGAACGGGCGATCATCCTCGATTACGAGGCCTGCGCGAGCCACCTCGACTTCGCCGTCCTGCTGATGCGGATGGGCCGCACGGGCCGCGCGATCACCGAATTCGACGAGGCCCTCCTCTTCTGCGACGGGGTCGACCGCGCGACGGTCCGGCGGAACATCGCCGTCGCCTGCATGAAGATGGAGCGCTACGACCGGGCAGTCGACCAGGTCAGGCGCGGGCTCGCCGAGCGCCCCGGCGATCCATGGCTCCTCGGCCTCGAGGGGCTGCTCGTCGCGGAGACCGAGCCGGTCCGCGCGGAGAGCCTCCTCGCCGCCTCGACGGCCGGCGGCGCCGCCGATCCCGAGTTCTCCTACCAGTATGCCCTCCTGCTCTTGCGGGCCGGTCGCCCCCGGGAGGCGGCCGCGATCCTCGAGCGGGTCCCGCCGGGCGGAGAACGCGAGCGGACGCTGCGCATGAACCTCGCCGAGGCCTGGCGCAGGCTCGGCTCGTTCGACGACGCCGAGACCGTCCTGCGCGGGCTCCTCGGCGGCGGGGACGACGACGCCGTGCGGTTGCGCCTCGGGCGCGTCCTCTTCTCGGCAAAGCGGTTCGAGGAGGCCCTCGACCTCTTCGGCGCGCTGCCGCCGACGGCCGAGTCGATGGACCGCGTCGCGATGTGCCACCACGCGCTCGGCGACAACGAGGCGGCCCTCGCCTGGTCGCTGCGGGCGAACGAGGCAGCCCCCGACGAGCCAATCTACCTCGTCAATCTCGCCGTCATCCGCGCGGCGCGGGGGGAGCTGGCGATCGCCGGCGACCTCCTCCGCCGCGCGCTCGAGATCGATCCGGAGAACGCCACCGCCGCATACAATCTCGAACAGCTCGAACGGGCGACGGATGAGATGCGTCGTCGGGTGAAAGGGGTTGTGCCGCGGCGGGGCATGCGGTAGAATCCCCCCCTGAAACAACACCGCGACTGGAATCGTATAGATAGATGGAGATTCCAGGAACGGAGGTAACGCGATGTTCTGCAGACACTGTGGCAGGGAGATCGAGGAGGCCGTCGAGTACTGCCCCGGGTGCGGCAAGAAGCAGCGTGAGAACGGCGAGACCTTCTCCCGCAAGCTCTACCACACGTGGGAAGTCACCCGGCTGAAGCCTGTCGACGAGCAGAAGAGTCCCGGTGTCGCTGCTGCGATCGGGTTCTTCCTCGGCTGGATCTTCCTCGGACCGGTCGGGTACATCTACCTCGGGCAGTGGAACTGGTTCTGGCTGACCTTCGCCATCCAGATCTTCGCCATCCCGCTGTCCGTGGGGTTCGCGTATCCGCTGCTCCCGATCGTGCTCGCCATACATCAGTACCAGATGGCGAAGGACCTGAACGGCATGCTTCCTCCGCTGCCCCCCAACGGGTATGCGGACGTGGATGAGCCCGAGGTCGATCGCACGTTCGAAGAGCTGTAACGAAAGGCAGCGGTGGACCGCAACCTCGCCCTCGAACTCGTCCGGGTAACCGAGGCCGCCGCGCTCGCGTCGGCGCGCTTCTTCGGCAAGGGCGATCCGACGGCCGCCGACGCGGCGGCCGTCGGCGCGATGGAACTGGCAATCCGCGGCGTCAAGATCACCGGCCACATCGTCATCGGCGAGGAACGGCTGAGCGCGTCGTCGCGTCTCTGCGCGGGCGACACGGTGGGCACGTGCGAGGAGCCCGAGGTCGACGTCGCGCTCGATCCCCTCGACTGCATCGACTCGGTGGCCGACGGGCAGGCCAACGCCGTCTCGGCGATCGCGCTCGGCCCGCGCGGCGCCTTCCGCAACTTCGCCGCGCCCCGGATGGACAAGATCGCCGTCGACGGCGAGGCGGCCGAGGCGATCGACCTCGAGGCCTCCGTCTTCGACAACCTCGTCGCCATCGCCCAGTCGAAACGCATCTACGTGGAGGACCTGACCGTGGCGATCCTCGACCGGCAGCGGCACCGCGGGCTCATCGAGGAGGTCAGGCGCGCGGGGGCGCGCATCGAGCTCCTGCGCAGCGGCGATCTCGCAGCCGCGATCGCGGCGGCCCTCCCGGGGACGGGCGTCGACGTCCTGATGGGGATCGGCGACACCACCCAGGGCGTCATCGCCGCGGCGGCCCTCGCCTGCATCGGGGGGGGATTCCGCGGCCGGCTCGTGCCGGCGGAGGGGATCGACGCGCGGGACCTTCCGGATGAGTACCGCACGGTCTACACCGAGCGCGACCTCGTCGGCGGAGACAACGTGATGTTCGCCGCCACCGGCGTCTCGCACAGCGACGTCCTCGACGGCGTGCGCTTCCGGCCCGGCGGCGCGATCACCGACAGCGTGGTCTTCCGCGGCAAGTCGGGCACGATCCGGTATCTCAGGACCGAACATTTCTTCGACAAGGCACCCGACTACTCGTGAGCGCATGAACGATCTCTTCGAACGCGAGGTGACGCCGCCGCTCGCCGAGCGGATGCGCCCCCGCACGCTCGAGGAGTTCGTCGGCCAGGAGGAGATCGTCGGCGAGGGGAAGATCCTCCGGCGCATACTCGACAAGGGCCAGCTCGAGTCCTCCGTCATCTTCTGGGGGCCGCCCGGGTGCGGCAAGACGACGCTCGCGCACCTCGTGGCCGCCTCCGTCGAGGCACGGTTCGTCTTCTTCTCCGCCGTGACGAGCGGGATCGCCGACGTCCGGCGCATCGTCGCCGAGGCCGACCTGAAGCTCCGCGAGGGGGGGAGCCGGACGATCCTCTTCGTCGACGAGATCCACCGCTTCAACAAGGCGCAGCAGGACGCCTTCCTTCCCCACATCGAGAAGGGCACGATCGTCCTCATCGGGGCGACGACGGAGAACCCGAGCTTCGAGGTGATCAACCCGCTCCTCTCGCGCTGCCGCGTCTTCGTCCTCGAGCCGCTCGGTCCCGCACACGTCGCCCGGCTCCTCGAACGCGCCCTGGCCGACGCCGAGCGCGGCTTCGGATCGCTCGACGTCTCCTGCGCCCCGGAGGACCTGGCCTACCTCGCCGAGCTGGCCGGCGGCGACGCCCGGACGGCGCTGAACGCGCTGGAGATGGCGGTGAGCTCGATGGACGAGTCGGCCGGGCCGATCCTGCTGACGCGCGGCATTCTCGAGGAGGCCCTCCAGCGGCGCAACCTGCTCTACGACAAGGGGGGCGAGGGGCACTTCAACATCATCTCGGCCCTCCACAAGTGCCTGCGGGGCGGCGATGCCGACGCGGGGCTCTACTGGCTCGCCCGGATGCTCGAGGCGGGGGAGGACCCGCTCTACGTCGCGCGCCGCCTCGTGCGCTTCGCATCGGAGGATATCGGCAACGCCGATCCCCAGGCGCTCCGGACGGCCCTCGACGCCGCCGACACGGTCCGGTTCATCGGGATGCCCGAGGCGAGCCTCGCCCTCGCGCAGGCGGTCGTCTACCTCGCCGCGGCGCCGAAGAGCAACTCGCTGTACGTCGCCTACGCCGCGGCGGCGAAGGACGTGCGCGACCGCGGCCCCCTGCCCGTCCCGCTCTGGATCCGCAACGCTCCCACGCGTCTCATGAAACGGATCGGCTACGGCGAGGGGTACCGGTACCCCCACGACGATCCCGATGCGGTCGTCGACCAAGAATACCTGCCCGAGGGCCTCGTCGGTCGCCGCTACTACGAGCCCGTCGAGCGGGGTTTCGAGCGCGAGATCGCCAAGCGGATGGCCTACTGGCGCCGCAAACGCGCCGAGCGGCGCGACTCGAAGGAATGACGGCCGCGAACCCGCGGCCGCGGCGCGCCGGCGGCCGCTTTCCGCGCGGCCCCGCAACCTCTTTCCCTCGCTTGACTTTTCCCTTGCGCTGTGCGATAATTGGCGTGTCGGAGTGCATGTTTCGCCCGGTAACGATTACCTGAACGGGGCACAACGGAGGAATGACAACATGAAGAGTGCGAACGCCCTGTTTCTTTCATTGCTGATTCTTGCGGCCACGGTCATCTCGGTGCCCGCGCCCGCGCGCGCGCAGTGCTACGGATCGCTGCTGCTCGCCCCCGATTTCTTCAAGTACGACTATCTCGTGCGTCTCTGCGTCCATTTCGGCGACGTCTCGGCCATTCCCGAGGGGATCGACTGCAGCCGGTCGCTCGTCCCCGGCGAATCGCCGATCGAGGTGCCGATCTACGCGTACAACGTCCATGACGGGATCGTCTCCGCCTGGTTCGCCGTCGAGAGCAACGACTCGATCGCGGGATTCGACCCGCGCGACGGCTTCGAGGTGGACAGCGAGGTTCTCACCGTCCACGACGGTTACTACAGCCTCGATCTCAAGCTCTCCGCGTTCGGCCCCGTCTGCGGCCCGGTCCTCGTCGGCTATGCCCTCATCGTGCCGACGCGGGGCGTCGATCCGATCTGGGTCGAGCTCACGCCGAACCGCATGTTCTTCAAGATGCAGGTCGTCGACGGCTACGGCGATCAGCACTACCTCTTCCCGCCCCAGCACGGCGCATACATCGGCTCGAGCTACCTCTACACCTGCCAGCCTCCGGTCTGCCCGGAGCCGAACGTGCAGGTGATGGATCTCGAGGCCTCCTCGGGCTTCGGCCTCTCGGTCAAGCTCGTCTGGACCGCCGGCACGGGCAATACGACGGTCCTCCGGTACCGGACGGACCGCTTCCCCACCGGCTACGAGGACGGCGAGTTCGTCGTCTCCATGCCGAGCGCGCCGGGAGAGCACCAGCAGTACTTCCACACGGGAGCGCCGCGCGGCCAGATCCTCTACTACGCCGCCTTCTCCCTGACGACCGACGGCAACGGCGCCGTGCTGAAGAACGGGTTCGTCGAGTGCGAGTCGACGGACACGACCTTCACCGACGGCGAGATCGCGGTCGAGAGCTCGAGCTGGGGCGACATCAAGCTGCGTCTCGACTGATCCGTCGATCTGCGCGACATTCCCCGCGGACCGGAGAAACCGGGCCCAAGGTCGGCGTGCGTCCGGACGAATATCCGGGTGAAGGCGATCCTGCGCCCGCTTCCCGCGTTCAACCTCGAAAGCGCCGGTTTCTTTGTCAGGCGAGGATCCGGCGAAGCAGGTCGCGCAGCTCCGCGACGCCCGAAAGCGACAGGTCGGCCCCGCCGATCGAGAGCCCCCGCGTGATCGCCGTCTCCACGAGAATCACCTTCATTCCAGCCGCCCGGGCGCTCTTCACGCCCTTCTCGGCGTCCTCGACGGCGACGCACGCCGAGGGGGCGAGCCGGAGCTCGGCGCAGGCGGCGAGGTAGGTCTCGGGATCGGGCTTGTACCGCGCGATGCCGTCCTTGCCGACGATCGCGGCGAAAAGGTCGCGCGCGTCGTTCGCCTCGAGGATCGCCTCGATGTCGCTCCGGTACGAGCCCGAGGCGATGGCCACGAGGAAGCCGGCCCCCCGGAGGAGCCGCGCCGTCTCGATCGCCTCGGGAAAGGGCGCGACGGAGCCGTCCCGGCAGAACGCCGCGTAGATCGGATCCTTCTCCGCCTGGATCGCGGCCGGATCGAGATCGAGGCCGTATCGGCGGATCTCCTTCGCCGCGCCGCCCCCCTTCGACGTCCATTCGAGCCAGTAGTCGTCGCGGTCGATCGTGTGGCCGTGCGCGGCGAAGACCGCCGCGTAGGCCTCGTAATGGAAGGGCTCGGAGTCGACGACGACGTTGTCGAAATCGAAGATGACGGCCTTCGCGCCGTCGAGGATTCTTTTCAGCGTATCCGTGTTCGTCACGGGTCTTCCTTTCCGTTCGCGGGGCGCGTCAGTCGCCGGCGCCCGTCCGCCAGGGGCGGTCGAGGAGGTCGGCGGGTGTGTCGATCGGCGTCACGTGCCGGACGAACCGGTACATCAGCCAGCATTCGAGGGCGAATGGGGGGAAGCCGAGAAAGCCGAGGACCGGCATCTCGAAGAGCTTCACGCCGGGGAGGTAGGGCACGTGGTAGTGCCAGCGCGTGATCGCCTGGAAGTTCCACGCCTCCCAGAGCAGCCCGCAGAAAAGCCCGGAGACGAGGAGGGAGACGGGGAGGGTGTAATCGCCCCGGCGCAGGCCGGCTGAGAAGGAGCCGATTTCGAGGCGGTCGTTCATCCCCTCGAAGAGCAGGAGCGCGCTGATCCACGGCAGCGGGCAGAGCCACGGCGAGGGGAAGAGGAGCGGGACGACGAAGAGGGCGAGACCGGTCCAGAAGAAGACCCGCTGCGTTGTCGGGCCGGGGTCCACCGGGCGGCGTTCGCGGAGGCGGTCGCCGAGGAGCGCCTCGACGAGGGCCGCCGTCACGAAGATCGCCGGGAATATCGTGGCGTATGACCATGCGTAGCCGAGCCAGCGCGCCGCGGTGTGCTCGGGCATCGCGTGGTACGACCACGAGCCGAGGAGCAGGTTCACCCCCTCGAAGACGTACCAGCAGGCGATCGACGCGGGCAGGGCGAGGAGGAACTCGCGCCGGCGGTCGGCGATCGGGGAGGCGCCGCGAAGGCGATGAACGAGCGCGTCTGCGAAGAGTATCCAGCCCGTCCACGCGATCGGCGTGAAGTAGAGTTCCACGACGCGGACGCCGCGGTAAACCAGGTACTCGGCGACGGCGACGATCGCCACGCCGAGCCAGCCGTACGGGGGAAAGGAACGCTTCACGGGCACCTCCTGTCCCCATGCTAGCACGCCCCCCGCGGGGGGGCAAGCGGTCCGGCGGGTGTCCTGCGACAGGCGGCGGGTGTCCTGCGAGAGGCGGCGGGTGTCCTGCGAGAGGCGGCGGGTGTTCTGCGACAGGCGGCGGATGCGGCGGCCGCGGGAGTGCGGCCGTGTCCGGCGCGCCTGGCCGCGCGGGGGATTCGTCGTTGCGGCGGCCGCGCGGCCGTGGTAACGTACAAATCCGCCGCGGGGACGCACCGTCCCCGGCCGGAACGATGCGCATGGCAGCACAGGTGGTGAGGATCGCGGAGCCGACGCCCGGTCTCGGGATGGAGATCGCGCGGCTCGTGGAGGAGACCGGCACGGCGGCCCGCTGGACGCCGGACGCCGAACTCTTCGCCGTCCTGGGCGGCGCCGGTTCGCCGCTCGGGATCGCGCTCGCCGAACGACTCGACCGCGACGGGGTGATCCACCTCGTCGCCGCGCGGCCCGGCGGGGAGGGCACGGGGAGCGCACTCGTCAACCACCTGCTCCTCTTCCTCTCGACCGGCTGCGACCGCGTCTTCGTCGTCGCCGGCCCGGCAGGCGGCTTCTTCGAACGCTTCGGCTTCCGGATCGTGCCGGCCGAGCGGCTTCCCGGCGAGCTGCGCGGGCGGCGCGCGGTGCGGGAGGCTCTCGACGCCGGTTGCAGGCCGATGACGATCGATCTGGCCCGGCGCCCGGGCTCGAACTGAACGGAAAGGCCACCCGATGACCGAACCGAACGGAGCGTGGGAGATCGCGGCGGCCACCGACCGCGGCCGCGAGCGCGAGCGCAACGAGGACTATTTCGGGGTGTTCGAGCCGGAAACGGCCGAGCTCGAACGCCGCCGCGGGATACTCGTCGTCGTCGCCGACGGCATGGGCGGGCATCTCTCGGGCGGCCGGGCGAGCAGAACGGCCGTCGAGGCCCTCGGCGACGAGTACTTCCGCGACGACGGGGACGCCGGCGAAAAGCGGAAGAAGGATGAGGAGGAACCCTCCCCGGCCGACCGGCTCGCCGACGCGTTCGCCGCGGCGAACCGCGCCGTCTTCGACGAGGTCGGCGGCGGCCGGAACTCCGTGGCCGGCACGACCTGCACGGCGGCGATCCTCTTCCCCGACCGCATCGTCGTGGCGCACGCCGGCGACTCGCGCGCCTACCTCCTGCGCGGCGGCGCGATCGAGCAGCTCACCGACGACCACAGCGAGGTGGGGGAGATGCTCCGCAAGGGGCTCATCGGCGACGACGAGGCGATGAAGCACCCGCGGCGCAACGTCATCACGAAGGCCGTCGGGCTCCGTGGATCGGTCGCCGCCGACGTCTCGGCGCCCTTGCCGGTCGAGTTGGGCGACGTGCTCCTCGTCTGCTCGGACGGGCTCACTTCGATGATCGGCGCCGACGAGATCGCCGCGGCACTCGCAGCCGGCTCGGTGCGCGGCGCCTGCGCCGGCCTCGTCGAGGCGGCGAACGCCGCGGGCGGCGAGGACAACATCACCGTCGTGGTCGCGAGAAGGCGCTGAGCGGGGGGCGGGTCAGAAGACGACGTTCACGCCGCCGCCGAAGCACGACGAATCCTCGCCGATCTCGAATTCCGCGAGAATCTGGTATTCCTCGGAGAGATGGATCCGCACGCCGCCGCGCAGGAGCGCCTCGGTGAGGTTGTCCACGCTGTCGTTTTCGCGCGGCCACTCGCCGGGGCCGTCGGCGCCCCGCGGGCCCTTCTTCGAGAAGAAGGAGCTCCTGAGGCCGATCGAGCCGTACGGCTCGAGGGAGACGGCCGTCGAGGCCCGGAGGATGCCGCTCGCGAGGAGGGAGAGCTGGAAGATGTTGCGGGTGAAATCGTCGGAGCGCAGGTGCCCGAGCGCGCCGTCGAGGGCGAGATCGACGGGGATCGTCGATTCGCCGCCGATCATGTAGACCTTGAAGTCGACCGCCGCGCCCCAGGAGTTCTCCCCCTCGATGCGGTCGTAGCCGCCCTGGAAGCCGAGGTCGGTGTTCTTCGTCGTCCGGAATCGGGCCATGACGCCGGTGCGGAAGACGTCGCCGCCTCCCAGCATGAAGACGCCGCCCTCGCCGTCGGAGGCGATCGCCGCGTTGGTGAGCGTCCCGAAGATCTGCGCGCCGGCGGCGGCGGGCACGAGGAGCGCCGCCGCGGCGACGACGGCCGCAACACGGGCCCTGGTCGATCTCTTGTTCGTCACGTCGCACCTTCCTGATCGTCGGCGGGGTTCAGCCGCTCCACTGTCTGTATGTATACGTGCCGGCGGGCCGAAAGTACACGAAAAACGGCCGGGAAAATTTCCTGTTGACGCACAATATGTCGTGTGGCATAGTCTCCTCGCCGCAAGATATTGCGCAATCGGGATACATACACGATTCAGACACAATATGATAAGGCATTGAAGGAACGGAGGTTGGAATGTCTGTGGATCGGCCGGCGCCGCACCTCTCCGAGAACGCCCTCCGCGTGGTCGAGAGACGCTACCTGCGCAAGGACATCGACGGCAGGCTCGCCGAGACGCCCGAGGAGATGTTCCAGCGAGTCGCGCACAACATCGCCTCGGCCGAGCGCCGCTACGGTGACAGCGCCAACCGGAAGACGTGGCAGGAGGAGTTCTACCGGCTCATGACGAGCCTCGAGTTCCTCCCCAATTCGCCGACGCTGATGAACGCCGGCGCCGAGCTCCAGCAGCTCTCCGCCTGCTTCGT
>JAFGEZ010000010.1 GCA_016931295.1 Candidatus Krumholzibacteriota bacterium | reverse complement strand
TGGTAGCGGGGGCTGGATTTGAACCAGCGACCTTTGGGTTATGAGCCCAACGAGCTACCGGACTGCTCCACCCCGCATCACGTCCTGAGGCAATACTAAAAGGTTCGGGCGTCCCTGTCAAGCGAAGAGGCGTCGATGTCGGTGATTTCTCCGTCCGCCGGCAGCGTGATGATCCGGTAGACGCGGTCGCCGGGGCGGAGATAACCGTACTTCTCTCGGGCGATCTTCTCGATCGCGAAGGGATCCGTCCCGATAAGCTCGATCTCCTGCATGAGCGTGGCGTTCGTCGTCTCGAGCTCGCCGATCTCCCGCTCGAGCCGCTGCATCTTCTGCTGGGCGCGCCAGAGGTTCCACAGGCCGACGTCGCCTGCGACGAAGACGGCCACGATGATCGCCGCCGCGGCGAGGAGGATCGCGCGGGCGACGTTCGGATTCACGTCGACGCGCCCGCGGTTGATTCGGAGATACCGGCTGCCCTGTCCCCAGAGACTCTTCATCGCTTCCTTTCGACGGCCGGGGCGGCCGTCGTCGATTCTCTACCACGTTCCAGGCCGTCGCGCAAGGGGGAATCGCCCGCCGTTCAGTCGCCGCACGCCGGGAAGGCGGCGAGCCCCGGGTAGACCGCCGTCTCGCCGAGTTCTTCCTCGATGCGCATCAGCTCGTTGTACTTCGCCACCCGGTCGGTGCGGGATGCCGAGCCCGTCTTGATCTGGCCGCTGCCGACGGCAACGGCGACGTGCGCGATCGTCACGTCCTCGCTCTCTCCCGAGCGGTGCGAGATGACGCTCGTGTAGCCGGCCTTCTTCGCCATCTCGACGGCGTCGAGCGTCTCGGTGAGCGTGCCGATCTGGTTGAGCTTGACGAGGATCGAGTTGGCCACGCCTTCGGCGATCCCGCGGGCGAGCCGTCCGGTATTGGTGACGAAGATGTCGTCCCCGACGATCTGCACGCGCCCGCCGAGCCGCTCGGTCAGCATGCGCCAGCCCGTCCAGTCGTCCTCGCCGAGGCCGTCCTCGATCGAGATGATCGGGAATGCCTCGACCAGCTCCTCGTAGAAATCCACCATCGCGGCCGCGTCCAGGGTCCGCTTCTCCGCTTCGAGCCGGTAGCCCTTCGCACCGAGGAATTCGCTCGCCGCCGCGTCGATGGCGAGGGCCACGTCGCTCCCCGGCTCGTAGCCGGCCGCGCCGATCGCCTCGACGAGGACCTCGAGGGCGGCCCGGTTGCTCTCGAGATTCGGCGCGAAGCCCCCCTCGTCGCCGACGGAGGTGGCGAGCCCCCTGCCGGCGAGAATCTTCTTGAGGGCGTGGAAGACCTCGGCGCCGCAGCGGACCGCCTCGCGGAAACAGGTCGCGCCGACCGGCACGATCATGAACTCCTGGATGTCGACGTTGTTGTCGGCATGCTTGCCGCCGTTCAGCACGTTCATCATCGGCACGGGGAGGACGCGCGCGCCCACGCCGCCGATGTACTGGTACAAGGGGATGTCGACGGCGTCGGCCGCCGCCCGGGCGACGGCGAGCGACACGCCGAGGATGGCGTTGGCGCCGAGCCTGCCCTTGTTGGGCGTTCCGTCGAGCTCGCACAGCCGCCGGTCGATATAGACCTGGTCGAGCGCGTCCAGCTCGACGATCTCCGGCGCGATCTCGTCGTTGACGTTCGCCACCGCGGTGAGCACGCCCTTGCCGCCGAAGCGCGACGGGTCGCCGTCGCGAAGCTCGACCGCCTCGTGCTCTCCGGTCGAGGCGCCGGACGGAACGATCGCGCTGCCGAAGCCCCCCCCCTCGAGGCAGGCCTCCACCTCGACGGTCGGGTTGCCGCGCGAATCCAGGACCTCCCTGGCGTAGAGATGCTCGATCGTCGTCACGCCCCGCCTCCTTTATTGTAACTACCGACATGACAAGGGGTAATGAGCCCCGTAGGCGCCATCCAGTCTAGTGAGGCTCCGGCGGAGGTGTCAAGGAAAAACACCCGCCGGCCCGGCCGCTCCGCAAACCGGCTGACGGGCGGCGGGGCGGAATGGACAATTCCCGCTTTCCAAACGGGTTATCTCCTGCTATTGTTCGGGCCGGTGTCGCCGGAATCGCTCCCGCTTCCGGAGCGAAAATGATTTCGAACGCGGGGAAACATATTCGGACCTCATCCGTACTGTCAGGTGTGAACGTTGAAGAAGGAAGACGCGAAGCTCGTCGAACGATGCCTGAGAGGAGATGAGAAGGCGTTTGAACTGCTTCTCAACAAATACCGGAACGCCGTCTACAGCATCTGCTACCGGATGGTCAGGAACGCGACGGACGCCGAGGACCTCGCCCAGGATGTTTTCGTCCGGACCTTCTCGGTGCTCGATCGCTACGATCCCGCGTATCCTTTTTCGAGCTGGCTGTACCGCATTACGTCGAATCTGTGCATCGATTTCATCCGGCGGCACCGTGCAGGCATGGTGTCTCTCGACCAGCCCGTGCAGGGCGACGAGGGCGAGATGCCCCGTCAGCTCCCCTCGAAGGCGGTCGGTCCGGATCGAGAGGTGGAATCGAGGGAGATGATGGCCGCGCTGGAAGATGCGATCGCCTCGCTGCCCGAGCACTACCGGGTGATCGTGATCCTCAGGCACCAGGAGCAGCTCTCGTACGAGGAGATCTCGGACAACCTGGGGATCCCGCTCGGCACGGTGAAGGCCCGCATCCATCGCGCGCGAAACATGATCAAGGGATATTTCGAAACGAACGGACTGTACGACACCGGATCGACGGGTGGTGATCTCTCATGAGACACGGAACGGAAGTTATCGGCGCGAAGGCGGCGCTTTTCCTCGTGGCGGCCGCGATCGTCTTCGTTCCCACCGGCGCCGCGGCGTCCTACCGGCACGAGAAGACCTCGGACGTCGCGATTCCGCGGGAAGGCGCGATGCGGCTCTTCGTCAGGACGATGCTGGCCGACGTCGTGATCACCGGCTCCGCCGACGCGCGCGACATCAAACTGAGGATCGTCAGGAAGGTCACGGCCGAGGACGAGGCGAAGGCGAAGGAGATCGCCGAGGAGCTCGAGGTGCGGATCGACAACGACGGCGAGGAGATCCATATCGGCGCCGACATCCCCGAAAACCGCGAGAAGGATGTCAACGTCTTCAACTTCGTCTTCAGGCGGCGGACCAGGATCGACATGACGCTCGAGCTGACCGTGCCGGCCGATCTCGATATCGAGATCGAGACGGCGAGCGGCGACGTGATCGCCGTCGGCGTCGACGGTCGTCTCCAGGCGACCACGGCGAGCGGCGACATCGAGATCGAGCGGACACGCGGCGAACTCGAGCTCGAATCGGCGAGCGGCGACGTGACGGTGGTCGACGCGGCCGGCGCAGTGGATATCGGCACGGCGAGCGGCGACATCGCCGCCGAGAAAGTCGGCGGGGACGTCAACGTCTCCTCCGCCACGGGCGACATCGAGCTCGAAGACATCGCGAAAGATCTCGCGCTGACGTCGATCAGCGGCGACGTCTCCGTCGATGGCGTACGGTCGGTCTCGTTCAGCACGATGAACGGGGACGCGCGGTTCCGCAACGTGCGCGGCGGGGTGCGGGCCAAGGCGGCGAGCGGCGACGTCGCCCTCGATCTGGCTCCCGAGGAGGATTCCGATTACGCGGTGCGGACGTCGAGCGGGAGCATCGACCTCAACTTCATCACGATCATGCCCGGCGGTTTCATCCTCAAGGCCGAGACCACGACGGGCGACATCACCGTGTCGCTGCCGATCAACATCACCAAGGTCGGCCGGAACCGTATCCTCGGCGTCGTCCGCGAGGGCGCGCGGAAGATCGTGCTGGAAACGGCGAGCGGAAACATCTCGATTTCCGAACCGGAGGAGTGACCGGGATGGATTGCCACCTGTTTGCGATACTGACGCAGAAATACCACGACGGCGAGCTCGATGCCGCCGAACGGGCCGCGTTCGAGCGGCACCGCGAGTCGTGCGCGGCCTGCGCCGAGATAGACCGCCGGTACGCCGAAGTCTTCTCGGCGCTCGACGCGATACCGCTCCACGAGCCGTCGGCGGATTTCAACGGGCGAGTGATGGAGCGCGTCGACGTCGCGCGCTATCGCACCAGCGCGGCCCGGCGCTTCGCCGGCGGGCTCGGGCGGTTCGTCGAGCGCGTGCCATATCCGATCAGGCGCCTGACGCCCGTGGCCGTCGCCTTCGCGCTTTTCGTCATCGTCTACAGGCCCTTCTCCACCTTCCTCCTGGACGCGGGCCAGCACGGAGCGGCTCTCGTCGGCTCGCTGATGATCGGCGCCCGGGAGATATGGGCCCATTCCGGCGTACTCGTCAACAACCTTCTGTCGGCGCAGAACTACCGGCTGGCCGCCGAAGTGCTCGGCCGGGCGGGCGGCAAGGTGTTTTCATCGATATCCCCCCTGTACTGGGGCGTGGCGGTCGCGTTCCTCGCGATCGTCGTCGTGACGCTGGTTTGGACCGCGAGAGGATCCTGGAGCAAAGGAGAAACCGATGCTGGCCTGTATTAGCCCCACCGTGATCAAGACGCTTCTCGTGCTGCTCGTCTCAACGGTCGTCAGCGCGCCGCGCGCCATCGTGTCCACCTCGGCGAAATGGATCAGGCCGATCGTCACGATCACCACCGGTGACGACGGCGCGGTCGACACGACGGCCGCGAAGAAGAAGGCCGAGGAGAAGAAGAAGCAGGAAGGCTCGGTCAAGATATCGATCACGAACCGCGGCGTGACCGTCGACGACGGCAAGAAGAACAACGTCATCCTCGAGTTCGATTCCGAGGAGATGCGGCAGGCCCTCGAGGAACTCGACGACATCGGCGGCATCGGCGAGGATCTCGCCCGGCGATTCGAGGAGTTCGACGACGCCTCCTACTTCCAGGTACGAGGCTCGGATTTCGTCCGGTTCGGCGAGGACATCCACATCGACAAGCACGAGCTGATCAAGGGGGACGTCGTTTGCCTCTTCGGCGACATTGACGTGCAGGGAAAGGTGATGGGCGACGTCGTGGCCGTTCTCGGTGACGTCGAGCTCGGTCCCCGCGCGATCGTCAACGGTGAGGTCGTCACCGTGCTCGGCGAGCTCGACCGCGACCCCGACGCCCGCGTCTGGGGGGAGACGGTCACCGTCGGCACGGGGGTCTACCCCGTGAACATCGGGCTGCCTCATTTCGGCTCCGGCCTCGTGAGGATCGGATGGCGCGTCATGACCTTCGTCGTCTCGATCCTGCTCTTCGGCATCGTGATCGCTTTCCTGTCCGACCGGATGAAGCGCTCCTCCTCGCTCGTCTTCGGCGCCTTCTTCAAGTCGCTCGGGATCGGCGCGCTCGTGCTCTTCGTCGGCGCGGTGCTCGTGGGCATCCTCGCCGCGATATTCAGCATCACGATCATCGGCATACCGGTGGCGGTGCTGCTCGTCCTCTCGTTCGTGGCACTGCTTTTGATCGGCTACTTCGTCGGCGCGCTCGCGCTCGGCAGGACCGTCGCCGCCAGGATGGGATTCGACACGCAGTCCTCGTTCGTGCACGGCATCATCGGGCTCTTCCTGCTCGCACTGTTCGGCATCATCGCGGGCGCGCTGTCGTTCAATCCGTTCATCTCGCCCTTCGGTGCACTCCTGCGGGTCGTCGGCGGATTCATCTCGCTGATCGCACTGCTCGTCGGGATCGGGGCGTTCATCGCCTCGAAGGCCGGCGCCGTGTCGACCGGCACGAAGCCGCAGCTGCCCGAGTAGGCTGCCGCTTCCCGCTTTACAGCGGTCAGGCTCCTTATTATCTTTGGGAGAACGCCATATCCCTGGAAAAGGAGCTGATCGCACCCTGAGGTATTCGCGCACCACAGCGGCATCGCTCGCACTGTCGTTCGTCTTCTCCCTCGCAGCCGTATCGATTTCCGCTTCGGCGCCGGGGAGAGGCGCGTCCGCCGGGACTCCCCCAGCACCCGTCGAGGTCGACGCGTCGGCGGAGGGCCGGGGGTGCATGTGGCTGTCCTTCTCGGGCGGCACGATACACGAGATGGACGACTGGCGCGAGAAGGCCCGCCGCGAGCTCGAGCCCTACGTCGGCAACGTCATAGACACGATCGTCGTCAGCGGCAACGACCACACGCGGCGGACGGCGATCGTCCGCGAGATGGCCACGCGCCCCGGCGAGCCCCTCGATCACGACCGGATCGTCAGGGACACCTCCTGGCTCTGGGGCCTCGGCTGGTTCACCGAAGTCAACATCCGCGCCGAGGTATGCGAAACCGGGCGCTGCCGCGTTCTCGTCCATGTCGAGGAGCGCCCCGGCCTGTTCATGAAATATCCCTACCCGGTGGTCAACTACGACATCGACGACGGGGTGACCTACGGGATCAAGTGGAAGGTGAAGAACTTCCGCGGTCTCGGCGAGCAGCTCTCCTTCTCGGCCACGAGGCACAACGAGAAGGAGCATGGCGGATCGGTCTCGTGGAGCATGCCGTGGGCGTTCGGACGCCGGTTCCAGCTCCGCTCGTCCGTCTTCAACTACCGCCGTCTCGAGGAACCCTCGGGCGACGACTACATCAAGGCGCGCACGGGGGCGGAACTCATCGTCGGCGTGCCCGTGACCGACGATCTCATCCGCCAGTTCTGGCTCTTCGCCAGCCTCTCCTACGAGGTGCGCGAATCGGTCTTCGACATGGCCTCCTGGATGGACGGCTACAACGGCAGGCCCTACCGCCAGAATCTCTACTCGATCGGCGCCGCGCTGAGTTTCGACAGCCGGGACAACCGTATCGCCCCGCGCCGAGGCACCGTCCAGTACGCCAGCATCCGGCGGTACGAGGCCCTGCACGGCGTCGACCAGCAGTACTCCTTCTACAAGGCGGCGAGCTACTACTACATCCCGGCCGGACCCGTCGGAACGTTCATCATCGCGGCCAACGGCGATTTCCGGGACGGTGACGTGCCCCCGTTCTTCGAGATCGGTCTCGGCGGACGCAACGACCTGCGCGGCTACACCGATCCGCCCGGCTCGCGGCGGAGGGCGCGGCTGCTCGGGACGATCCAGCTCCGCCACAAGCTCCTCGGGCCGCGCATCTTCTCGATCCCGCGCATCGGACGCTTCGACCTCACCGTGAACGGCGTGATCTTCGCCGACAACGGCGCGCTCATGCGTGACATCGGCGACATCGAGCGCACCACCTTCACGACATCGGGGGGATTCGGCTTCGAGATCCTCTCGCCGGTACAGGACCTCATCCGCATCGAGGCCGCTTTCTGCGACGGGAACACCCCTCATTATTACGTGACGTCCGGGCTCCGTTTCTGATCTTCCCCCCGTTCGATTTTTCAGTTCCCGATCTGGGGGGGATTCCTCACGTGCCATGATATTTTACATCTGCTTCAATAATAATACGTTGCAATCATGAGGCCGCTGCGCGGGGGCGCAGGGCTGGGTGATATTCCCCACGACGAGCCTCGACAATGCGGCGTATCCGGCCGGCAATCGATCTGTTTTCGCCGGTGGCGCCGCCGCCGATCGTGCCTGTAACCACTAAATAATAAAGGGATTAGCTGCGTTTTACGTGCGGGCTTCGTCTCGTGTCCGGGCGGTCGTCGTGCCCCGTTCCGTCGGCGGGGAATGACGGTTGCTCTCCGGTACGGTGGCCGCCGTGTGTCCGGCGAGGGCCGGCGCGGTGCCAGAATGCAATGAAGTCGTTTAAAATGAATATGTTGCTCTTCTCGCTGATCGCAGCGTTCGCCGCATCGCCGGTCGCGGCCGCCATGCCGGCGCTCTTCGTCAACGGGATCTCGATCGTCGTCCATCCGGCCGACGAGGTGCTCGAACGGTACACGTGGCGTGGCGGCGAGGGCCGGCTCTTCCTCGAGGTTCCCGGCGGTCTCCCCGCAGAGCTCGTCGAGAGCGTCGACGACCCGGCGATCGCCAACGGCGGCGACGGCCTCTTCCATCCGATGTCGGAGACGGCCGTCCTCGACGCGGTCCGCGACGTCGATCTCCGGGGACTCGCCGTGCCCCTCGACGTCGAGATCTTCATCCTGCCCCTTCCGCGCCGCGCCATGCCCTTCAGCTCGGCGAACGGCTCGCGCATCTACCTGTCGCCGGGTGTGCGCGAGGTGAGTCGATGCCTGATCGCCTACACGGTCACGCACGAACTCGGCCACGTCTACCAGACGGCGTTTCTCCCCGACGACGACGCCGGCGGCTGGGAGCGGTACCTCGACATGCGGGGGATCCTCGGCAACTTCCAGTTCAGCGCCTTCTCGACGCACGCCTACCGGCCCCGGGAGATCTTCGCCGAGGATTTCCGGTACCTTTTCGGCGGCGAGGAGGCCTGCTACACGGGAGGGATCGAGAACCCGGACCTCGTTCTTCCCGACGAGATCGAGGGGCTCGAGAGTTTCATCGTCTCCCTCGCGGCGAGCGTGACCGGCGGGGCGACGCCGACCGCGACGGTCGCCAGCGCCACCGCCTGGCCGAATCCCTTCAATCCCTCGACCACGATCAGACTCGATCTGCCCGACGACGGTCCGCGGCGCGTCGAGGCCACGGTACACCGCGTCGACGGCTCCCTCGTCAGCCGCCTCTATTCGGGAACGGCCACCGGTCCCTCCGTCGAAATGCACTGGGACGGCAGGGACGAATCCGGCGTTCCCGCGCGCAGCGGCGTCTACTTCTACCGCATCGCCACGCCCGGCGCACGTCTTTCCGGAAAGCTCGTTCTCATAAGGTAGCCGCTCGGGCCCGGGCGGTACGCCTTCACGCGCCGGCGGGTTGTTGCGCGTCAGTCGCCGGTCCGGCGGGCCCGGAGCTGGCCGCAGGCGGCGTCGATGTCGCCGCCGCGGCTGCGTCTGACCGTGACGGCGGGAGCACGGGGGAGCAGGAGGCCGGCGAACCGGTCGACCGATTCGTCGGACGGCCGCCGGAAAAAACAGCCCTCCCACTCGTTGAAGGGGATCAGGTTGATCTTGAAGGGTCGGCCGGCCGTCAGCCCGGCGAGACGCTCCGCGTCGGCGTCCGTGTCGTTCTCCCCGGCGAGGAGGACGTACTCGAGGGTGACGCGCATTCCCCGTGCGCGGGCGAAGAACTCGGCGGCGTCGAGCGTCTCGACCATGTCGCGCGCTCCCGGCATGAGCCGCCGCCGCGCCTCGTCGGTCGTCGCGTTGAGGGAGACGGCGAGGCCGAAACGAAGATCCGTCCGGGCCAGTTCGCGGATCGGACCGGGCAGGCCGATCGTGGAGACGGTGATGCGCTTCTCGCGCAGCTGGAGGCCGTCGGGGTGATTGATCGTTCCGATCGCCCGGGCGAGATGGTCGAGATTGAGCAGCGGATCCCCCATTCCCATGAAGACGATATTGAACCGGCGGCGCGGCGGCAGGTGCTCCCGGACGAAGAAGAGGATCTGGTCGAGTATCTCGGCCGCGTCGAGATCGCGGACGAAGCCGCCGTCGCCCGTCCGGCAGAAGCGGCAGCCGAGCGGGCAGCCCACCTGGCTGGAAATGCAGATCGTCTTGTGGTCGCAGGTGTCCATGAGAACGGCCTCGATACGCTCTCCGTCACGGAGCTCGAGGAGAAACTTCTGGCTCCCGTCGGCTCCGGAGCGTACACTCCCGACCGTCTCGAGGGCGGTCGTCTCGTAGCGCCGCGCGAGATCGGCGCGCAGCTCGAGGGGCAAATCGGTCATCTCGTCGAAGTTGGCCGCCGCCTTCCGGTAGAGCCATTTCATGATCTGCCGGGCGCGGTGGCGCGGTTCGCCGAGGGCGGCCATCGCCGCGGCGAGCTCGTCGGGGGCGAGATTCTT
This sequence comes from Candidatus Krumholzibacteriota bacterium, assembly GCA_016931295.1. Classification (NCBI taxonomy): domain Bacteria; phylum Candidatus Krumholzibacteriota; species Candidatus Krumholzibacteriota bacterium. Next base: position 57,715 of record JAFGEZ010000010.1, on the reverse strand, counting down.
TATGTTCGTTCGGTTCACCGAGACCTCCCGGAGATCATGATAGGCAACGACACCCTTCCCGCAAAAGAAAAAAGGACGGTCCGCGGCTGCGTGGACCTCGGGAGCAGCTACGCCAGGCTGCTCGTCCTCGACACGGTGGACGATCCGCCGGCCGTGATCGCCGACGAGCGGCGTTTCATCGGCTGGGGCGCCGATCTCGTCTGTTCGGGTTGCCTGTCGGACGAGATGGTCGATCGCGCCGGCGAGGCCCTTGCCGGGCTTGTCGAAGCCGCGGCGGCGGCCGGGTGCGGACGACCGGTCATCGTGGCCACGAACGCGCTGCGCGCCGCGGCGAACGGCCCCGAGGCGGCCGCGCGTCTCGCCCTGCTCGTCGAGCCGCTGCCGCTGTTCGTCGTCGATCAGGAACGGGAGGCCGCCCTCGGATTCCGCGGCGCCGCCTCCGTCCTGAACGACGGCTTCTCCGCCGCGCTCGTCGACCCGGGCGGCACGAGCACCGAGTTTTCCTGGGGAACGGGGGGGGAGGCGTCTGGCTGGTTCGGGCTGCCGTGGGGAACCCACCGCGTGCGGGAGCTGCTCGGAAGGGGTGGCCCCTCCCGGGCGAGGCGGCTCCGCGCCGATCTCGCCGGCCGGTTCGGGCAACGGCTCGCCGCCGCGCCGGGCGGCGTCCTTTCCGCCTTGTCGAAACACGGCCGCGGCGGTACCATGCTGGCGACGGGCGGCACGGCGGTCAGCGTCGCCGCCGTCGCGCGCCTCCTTCGCGGTGAGGGCCGCGGCGATCCGACGTGGGTCGGCCGCGAGACGCTCGATCTCGCCGCGCGGCGACTCGCGGCGCGGTACGCCGCGGGGCTCGCCGGGCGGCTGCCACTCGATCCGGGGCGGATCGCGCTGCTGCCGGCGGGGATCGTCCTGTTCAGGGCGCTTCTCGACGCCGCAGGCGCGGCGGGCGCGCTCGTCACCGCCCGCGATCTGCGCTGGGGAGCGATTCTCGGCGGCGTCGACGGTCCGGGGAGGGCGCGAGTCGCCGGACGGGGAGGGCAGGCATGAGACGACCAGCCGCGGGCGGCCGATCGTCGCCGGAACACAAGGGAGTTGCATGAGCAAACGCGTGCTGATCGTCGACGACGAGGCGAGCATCCGAAGCTCGCTCGAGAGGCTTCTCTCCTTCGAGAAGTTCAAAACGTTCACCGCTCCCGACGGGGAGAAGGCCCTCGAGGTCGTCGCGGGGGAGCGGATCGACCTCGTGCTGCTCGATATCAAGATGCCCGGCATGGACGGGCTCGAGGTGCTCCAGAAGATCGGGAGGATGCGGAGCGATCTTCCCGTCGTGATCATATCGGGCCACGGCACGATACAGACGGCGGTCGAGGCGACGAAACTCGGCGCCTTCGATTTCATCGAGAAGCCGATCGATCTCGAGCGGCTTCTCCTGACCGTGCGCAACGGCATCACGCAGGGCGAGCTCGCCCGCCAGAACGTCCAACTGAAAGAGAGGGTGGGCGGCACGGTGATCGTCGGCGAGCACCCTTCCATCGGCGCCATCCTCGAGACGGTCGCTCGCGTGGCGCCGCAGACCGCGCGCGTCCTCATCATGGGGGAGAGCGGTTCGGGCAAGGAACTCGTCGCCCGCCGCATCCACGAACTCAGCCCCCGGGCGGAGGAGCCCTTCATCGAGGTGAACTGCGCCGCCATCCCGGAGGAGCTGATCGAGAGCGAACTCTTCGGCCACGAGAAGGGCTCATTCACCGGCGCCGTCTCGCAGCGCATCGGCAAGTTCGAGTTGGCCGACGGCGGCACGCTCTTCCTCGACGAGGTCGGGGACATGAGCCTCTCCGCCCAGGCGAAGGTCCTGCGCGTACTGCAGGAGTCGGTCTTCGAACGCGTCGGGGGCGCCGAGACGAAGAAGGTCGACGTGCGCGTGATCGCCGCCTCGAACAAGGACCTGCTCGACGAGGCTGGGAGGGGGAACTTCCGCGAGGATCTCTTCTACCGCCTGAACGTCGTGCCGCTCACGATCCCGCCGCTGCGCGAGCGACGCAGCGATATCCCGCTGCTGGTCGATTATTTCCTCGCCGAGGTCGCCGCCGAGCTCGGCGCGCCGGTCAAGCGTCTCTCCCCGGCGGCCCTCGACGCGCTGATGGACTACTCGTGGCCGGGGAACGTCCGGGAACTGCGCAACCTCATCGAGCGGCTCTGCATCCTGACGAGCGGCGACTCGATCGAACTCGCCGACCTGCCGGCCCTCGAGCTGCTCCGCGAAGAGGACAAAATGAAGAACGTCTTCGGCATGCGGACCTACCAGGAATTCAGGGACGTCACCGAGAAGGAGTTCCTCACCAGGAAGCTCGTCGAGAACGGCGGTAACGTGTCGCGCACGGCGCGCGTGCTCGGCATGCAACGGAGCAACCTCTACAAGAAGCTCGAAAAGCACGGGATCGAGTTTCGTGGCGGCCGGGAGCCTTCAGACGATTAATCCAAATTTTTCCGTGATGTCTCATAGGGAGATTTACTTATATGTTATTTTTTCAACTAAACTGCTTAAGCGCTGATTTTTCAACGGTTTTTTTTTCTAACCGTTTGACTCGGGGGGGCGGGCTTATTATTTTTCCATCGATGGGTGTTCGGGGTTTGTCGGGTTGATGGGAGCGATGGAGCTCCTTTCCAAGGAGTAGGAATCATGAAGAGGGTTGTACACCTCATCACGGTCCTCGCGATCCTGACGGTTTTCCTGCCTTCGGTTTCCTCGGCCTCCACGATCATCGACAACCGGATCGAGAGGCTCACCGCCTTCTTCTCTCACCACGTCGTGCGCGTGATCCTGCATTTCAACGGTCACGTGGAGATCGTTCCGATCGACGACGGAGGGAATGACGCCATGGTGGGCGGGGACGCCGACGATTACGCGAACGGCAGGGTCGTTCCGGATCCGGACGGACCGTCGGCCGACACGAAGAAGGACACGAAACTCGGCGCCGGACTCATTCGCCCCGGCGGCCCTGGTTCGCACGCCGGCTCCATGATGCGCTGATCCGCCACGCGCTCGCGGTTGCCGGTTCCATTCGGGGAGTGACCGATGCCACACCGCCCGGACGGTAGCGGGGAATTCGAGTACGAGAAGAACCGGCCACGGCCGAAGTACAAATCGACCGGTTCCGAGGAGGAACTCGGCGACATGCACCTGTCGACCGAGAACTACTCGGTCGCCCTCGAGTACTACGAACAGACCCTCCAGAAGATACATCAGACCACGCCGAACGAGGCGGACCTCGTCCGCCTCTACCGCAAGATCAGCGATTGCTACCGGAAGAAGGGGCTCCTCCGCGAGGCGATGGCCTTCCTCAGGACCGCTTCCTCGCATTGCGAGGAGGAGGACGAGATCGGGCGCGGCACGATCCTCTGCCGTCACGGCATCATCCTCTACGACAGCGGCAGGAACGAGCGGGCCCTGCGCGAGGCCCTCGCCGCCTACCGGATCCTGCGCACGAGCGACGAGCACAAGGAGGTCGCCAACGCCCAGCTGCTGATCGCAAACTGTTACGCGCGGAGCGGCAAGCAGAGCGAGGCCGAGCAGTTCTTCCTCGACGCCCTCTCCTCGTACCGGCGGATCGGCGACACGGTGGGCGAATCCTTCGTGCTCAACAACCTGGGGCTGTTCCACAAGAACGCATGCCGCTGGGGACGGGCGCTGCACTTCCTCAACCGGGCGCTCGAGATCTGCAACGAGGTCGGCCTGACCCACCACCGGGTGCGCGTGACGCTGAATCTCGGCATCGTTCACATGAAGAAGCGCGATTTCGCCGCGGCCGAAAGCGCTTTCAAGCAGGCGCGGCAGATGGCCGAGCGGACAGGGGACGATCTCAAGTACGCCAAGTCGACGCTGATGCTCGGCGTCACCGAGACGAAGAAGAATAATTTCACCGCGGCGGAGAAGCACCTCATGGAGGCCCGCGTCATCGCCGAACGCCGCGGATACGGCCGGGAGCTGCTCCTCGCCGACGAGTTCCTCGGCGATCTCTCGCTCGGGCGGGGCGATCTCGAAAGCGCCCGGGAGAACTACATGGCCGCCTGCACGGGCGCGCGGAAGTCGAACCCCGACGGCGACATCGTCGCGGAGGTGCTGCGGCGTCTCATCCACGTGGATTTGCTCGAGAAGAAGTTCCGGCAGGCGATCGAATCGGGCGCCGAGGCGCTGAAGGTCGCCAGGGCCTGCGGGGAACTGCACGAGATCGGGTTCATCGAGCGGACGATCGGCCTCGCCCACGCCATGCTGAAGGAACGCGACGATGCCGAGGAACACATCAACTCGAGTTTCCGCATCTTCCTCGAGGTGAACAATCCGTACGAGGCGAACCGCTCCGCGGTGATGCTCGCCGAATACATGCTCCGGTACGGCGACCGGCAGTCCGCCGGTCGCGCACGGATGCTCGCGGGCGAATCCCTCTCCTTCTTCGAGCGCAACGAGGAATACGGCGATCTCGCCGAAACGCACCTGCTGCTCGCCCGCATCGAGAACGAGCTGCGGAACCGCGATGACGGCCTGCTGCATCTCTTCGAGGCGCAGCGCCTCGCCGACGATCTCAAGGATCGCAATCTCCTCCGCCGCGTGCGGCGGATGCGGAAGAAGATCGAGCGCGATACGACCGGGCGCGGCTCCGAGGCCTCCCCGGGCCTCCGCGTTTCCCGGGAGATGGCCGGGTTCTTCGCGGGCGATCCGCACCTTCGCTCGTACCTCGACTACTTCCTCGTCGACCTCATGCGGAAGCTGACGGTCGGGCACGGCTTCGTCGCCATCTCGGGCGGCGGAAACGGCAGCGACGCGATGGTGCTGGCGTGCCGCGGCGTCGACGAGCACACGACGCGCGAACTGACCAACTGGTTCCTCTCACGCGAGAGTGGCTCCGGAGACAGCATGCTCGTCACCGACGCGGCGCGCGACCGCCGGCTGAACGGCGCGCGGGCACTGCTTCCCGGCGGCGACGCGCCGGTCTATTTCCACCCGCTCGCGCGGGGCGGAAGAACCTTCGGGCTCCTCTTCTTCCAGGCAGACGGCAGCGGCCCGGAGCCGGTCGGCCTCGGTTCGAGCTTCGATATCGTTTCGACATACGCCGGGTTCATCGGTTTCCTCGTGGGGGGGATGCTCGACGGCGGCGCGCCCGCGTCGAGGCAGTTGCCGACCGACACGGAGGCGCCGTCGTGCATCATCACGCGGAACGCGAAGATGTTCCGCATGCTCAGCCTCGCCGAGCGGGTGGCCGTTTCCGACTCGACGGTCCTTTTGACGGGGGAGACCGGTACGGGGAAGGGGCTCGTCGCCAGGACGATCCACAACCTGAGCCGTCGGAGTGACGGGAAGTTCATCCACGTCAACTGCGCCGCCCTTCCCGAGGGCGTGCTCGAGAGCGAGCTCTTCGGCCACGTGAAGGGCGCTTTCACCGGCGCGATCGCCGACAAGAAGGGGTTGCTCGCCGAGGCGAACGGCGGCACGGTCTTCCTCGACGAGATCGGCAAGACCTCGCTGCCCATCCAGGGCAAGCTGCTCCAGTTCCTCGACACGCGGCAGGTCCGCCCCGTCGGGAGCAACGAGATGCACGAGGTCGACGTCCGGCTCGTCTTCGCATCGAAGACCGATCTCATGACGCTCTGCCGCGAGGGACGGATGCTCGAGGATTTCTTCTATCGCATCAACGATTTCCCGTTGAGGATCCCGCCGCTGCGCGAGCGCGTCGACGACGTCATGCTCCTCGCCGACCATTACCTCCGCCTGCACTGCGAGGAGATGGAAAAGACCGTCCTCGGCTTCTCCGACGAGGCGGTCGCCCTGCTGCGCGGCATGGCCTGGCCCGGGAACGTCCGGGAACTGGAGAAGATCGTCAATCGGGCCGTGATCCTCTGCGACGACAACGCGATCGTCACCCCGGCGGAACTCGTCGACGCCGACGATCGCAGCGTGGCTCCCGGCGCCTGCCTCGCCGACTGCATCCGCGATCTCGAACGGCGGATGATCGCCGAATCGCTCGACCGGCACTCGTGGAACCGGCGCGCGTCGGCGGCGTCCCTGGGCATCAGCTACCCGACGCTCCTCAAGAAGATCCGTCTCTACGGGCTCGAATCCTGAGCGATCCCCCCGACCCGCTTTGCCGCTGGCCGTCGCCGATCCGCAGGTCTGCCGGCTTCCCGAAGAAAACCCGCGGAAAAGAGCGAAGATGCGACGTCCCGATGACAGCCTCCCGGCGGTCCGGCGGGTGGATCCTGCACGCCGACCGCGATGGGAGGCAAGGGTTTTGTTCCTGTAACCGTATTTTCGCGAGAGGGTTGCGCCTGTCCCGTCCGGCGTGTAAACCGAATTGATACCCGCCCCGACGCGGGAGCAACCCGCCGTCGCCTTCAGATTTACGGCAATTTCAACGCGTTGAAATGGAATGAGTTGCGGCGTCGCTCGCCTGCCCGCCCGCACGGCGCGCTGGTACGCTCCTTGCGATGACGAAAGCACGGTATCGGTTGGCGAATGGGAAGCGGTGATCCGGAGTGGATGCCAAAGACGATGTTCCTGTAAGCTCTCCTGGAGCTTGAACAAGGGGAAAGGTGGGGTCTCTTGGGAACAGGATCGGCGGCATCCCTCCGGAAAGCTGCGTTGACGCCGGATCCCCGGAACAGAATCTCTCCATGACAGTGAAATATTTACTTGACGCACGTTTCGCGATTGGGGTACGCTCATAAGGTCAGGGGTATAGGAGACCTATGGAATGGCGAGATCCCTAGGATTGCGAGTATGGACATCCCCTCCGGTGCTCGCGTCCTTGCCCCTGACATATCTTTTTTACCCTCCCCGCATCATGCATCGAACCGCCGCGGGTTGATCCGCTGGCGTCCTCCGTTCCGTTTCGGCGCCCCCCGGCCAGGCGTCCTCTTTCGAGTACATACTGTTGTCTCCGGATGACACGACGGCGTCTCCACGCGCCGGCCGCACCCGTGTCGCCGCCGCGGGACAGCACGATTCCGGGCGGCGTAACGATATTCGATGAAGAGAGATAGCCTGTCGCCCGACTCGGCCGGAGCCGCGTTCGGGCGATTCGCCGTTCGTTGGCACGACGGTTGCGTTTCCCTGTCGGCGTGATGGCCGAGAAGAGACATACGCTGAGCTGGCTGATGACGGCACTGCTGATCGTCTTCCTCCTGACGCTTTCCTGCAGCGAGGACGAGAAGGTCGTCGAGGTTCCCGTAGCGACGGATTGCCCCCCATCGGCTCCGACAGGAGTATACGCCGTCAACTACGACGGACTGGTGACGATCTGCTGGACGGCCAACGAGGTCGCTTTTGTCGAGGACGACATCGATGGCTACGACATCTGGCAGGGAGAGGAGATGTACGGCGAGTACCTGTACATCGGCACGGTGTACGCGCATCCGGATTCATTCTACTACTGCTTCGACTGGGACACCGAGAACGGCGAGCAGTACTGGTATGCCGTCAGCGCGTTCGACGAGGCCGGCCTCGAGAGCCCGCTCAGTTACGACGACGTATCGGCCACACCGAGGCCGGAAGGTTATCTGACGCTCATGGACCATCTCGCCACGCCGCTCGCGAGCGGCTACGATTTCTCGACGCTGAGCAACATGGCCCAGGGCGGAGACTTCGCGACGAGCGATGCCGACATCAGGTTCTCCGTCGAGGGCGGTGTCCGCCTGTTCACGGTGGACATGCCGCATGCGATGATCCAGGACTACGGCTACGGGGACTTCGACGTGATCAACTTCGCGCCCGACGCGGGCTGGAACCTCTCCGGCAGTGTCGAGGTGACTCGCGATCATGTCTACATCCTCAGGATCGGGGAGCCCGACGGCTTCCACTACGTCAAGCTCTTCGTGGCCGAGATCGACGATTCACGGGCCGGATTCTGGTGGGCATACCAGACCGACGCCGACAACAGGGATCTTTCCCCGCGGCCCGGCGACGGGGTCCGCGACGGCGGAGACGCCGTCCCGACGCCGATCGTCCGGGTCAGGATCAAGACGAAGTTTCACGGGTCGACGGTTCCCCCATCGTTGAGAGAGGGTAACGAGACGCAACAGGAGACCTCCAGGAGCAGAGCACCTTTCAACAAGCTGGCACCTTGAGAAAGGGATTGTTACCCCCGAAGGTCGACCACAGGGGAGAATGAAGAGCGCGATTGTCGAACAGGGGCGGCATGAGAGCTTCATTCTCCCCACCTTTTTGTCTTCGGTCGAATATGGCTTGATGGCCGCGCCACGCTTCATTATCATCGCATGACCATGAACGGAACCTTTCGCACCATCGCCGCGGCGTTCATCATTCTCTGCGCCTCCGGACCGGCCGCCGGGGAGACGGCTTTGCCGCGGCATCCCCGGACACCGCCCGGCGGCTTCTACGGCGAGCGCGCCGTCCGGGAACTCGCCGCCGGCCGGTTCGCCGCGCCGGACACGCTGCGGATCATCGTTTTCCGCGCCGCCTTCAGCGACACGACGTTCCTTCCCGAACACGGCGACGTTTGGTACGGGAACGAACTCAGGCATCTCCGCGAGTACTTCGACGGCGCCTCGCGCGGCCGCTTCGCGCTGCGCTGCGATCTCGCGCCGGGGATCACGGTCCTCTCCCGCTCCGAGGCGTACTACGGCGAGGACGGCGCCTGGGACGCGCGGATGGCCGAACTGCTGATGGAGCTCGTCCCGGCGGTCGACGACGCGATCGATTTCGCCCGCTACGACGGCGTTGCGGTGATACACGCCGGCGCGGGGCAGGAGACCGACTTCGTCGGCGACTCGGCCCGGCAGCTCTGGTCGGGATTCATCGATCCGAACGAGATGGCGGCCATCCTCGCCGACACGCTCGGCACGCCGGGCATTCCCACCGACGACCGGCGGGGGGCCGATACCGTCTTCGTGGACAATCTCATGGTCTGGCCGGAGGACGCCTCGCAGGACGGCTATATCTACGGCGCGATAGGCATCTACGCCTACCAGGTAGGGCTGCGGCTCGGGATGGTCCCCCTCTTCGACACGACGCCGTCCTCCTATCCCGACTCCCAGGGGATCGGCTCCTTCGGTCTCATGAGCTACGGTCTCTACAACGCCGCCGGATTCGTCCCCGCCTTTCCCTGCGCCTTCCACCGGTACCTGATGGGCTGGCTCGACGCGGTCGACGTGACAACCGACGCCCGCGTCCGCCTCGGCGACTGCAACAGCCCCGGCGCGGCCGACACGTCGCTGATCCGCATACCGGTGAGCGCGCACGAGTACTTCCTCGTCGTCAACCGTCTGCACGACGCCGATCTCGACGGCATCTTCGATTTCGGCGATATCGGCGGGCTGCCCGGCGTCCCGGACAACGAGGACACGCTTCTCGGCGCCGAGTTCGATTTCTTTCTCACGGCGACCACCAACCCCTCGGAGACGATCGACGGCATCAAGCGGACGTCGACGGGGTCGGGGATCTACGTATGGCACGTCGACGAACGGGTCATCCTCGAGCGTCTCGCGGCCGGCGGCCGGCCCAACGACGAGCCCGGGCGAAAGGGAGTCGATCTCGAGGAGGCGGACGGCATACAGGATCTCGATCGTCCCGGCGGCGCCTACGCGTTCGGCAGTTATTTCGACTCCTTCCGAGCGGGATCGGCGGTCGCCTTCGGACCGGCGACCGCCCCGTCGAGTCTCGCGAACAGCGGCGTACCGACCGGCGTCCTGCTCGATGGCATCCCGGCCGCCGCGCCTGCCGTGACCTTCGACGTCCGGTTCGTCGGGGCCCTGCCGCGGACCGACGCGGCGGTCGAGGGGCTCGCCGGACTGCTTGGCCCGGTGCCGGCCGATCTCGACGGCGACGGCCTGGAGGAACTCGTCCTCCTCGCGGACACGGGGTACGTCCACATCGTGCGCGCCGCGTCGAGCGCCGACTGGGCAGCGTCGGTCGAGACCGTGCATGTGCCCGGGGCCCTGTGGGCGGGATCGCCCGTCGTCGCCGATACCGACGGCGATGGCTCTCCCGAGATCTACGCCGTCGCCCGGGGGTGCCGTCTTCTCGCGTTCGACGCGGACGGATCGTTCCACCCGATCGACGACGACGCGACGCCGGGGAGTTTCACGCTCGCCGACTCGCTGGTGACGGCGCCGGTCGTCTTCGAGGCGGACGGCGACGACAACCCGGAGATCGGCGTCGTCTCCTCGACGCGCGGCGATACGCTCCACGTGTACATCGCCGGGTACGACCTGCCGGCGGCCGGCGATCTCGAGCAGGTCGCACCGCGCGTCGTCCGGTTCTCGACCGGCCGGGAGTTCGCCGCCGTCCTCACCGACCCGGCGCGTATCCGCTTCACGGGTCAGGCCGCCCCGGATACGCTCGAGGGGATCTGCTTCATGGCCTCGTCCCGGTACAACGTGCTCTACGCCGTCGTCCTCGGCTTCGAAGACGAGGGCGTGTGCATTTGGCAGGGCGAGGGGATCGGTCCGGCGACGCCCGTGCCGCCCCTGCCCGCGCCGGCCGTCGCGGACATCGACGGGGACGGCGCCGACGACATGATCTGGCCCCGCGCGCAAAGCGGACTCCTCGTCTACTCGCCGGACGGCATGCAAACGCGGCGGTACCTCGTTTCGGTGGACGGAGACCTCTCGTCGGCCGCGCTCTCCGACGTCGACGGCGACGGATTGCCCGAGACGGCGTTCCGGGACCGGGGGTATTTCCGGCTCGTGTCGCCGTCGGGCTCGACCCTCTTCGGCTGGCCCGGGGCGATCCCCGGGGAGGCCCTCTCCTTCGAGGCGGACACGCTTCCGGCCCCGCCGGTGATCGCCGACGTGGACGGCGACGGCGCGGCGGAGATCGTCTTCTCGGCCGCGGGGGACCTCTACGCGCTCGAGACGGACGGGCGGTCTGTCGCCGGCTGGCCGCTGCCGGGCGGCGGCGCCGGCGGATCGTCCCCCGCCGTGCTTCTCGGAAACGGCGACGCGCGGTACCTCTTCGCCGCCGGCGACGAGCGAACGATCGCCTCGGCCGGACAGACGGGGATCGGACCGGGCGCGTCGCGCACCGTGCTGACGCGCTACGAACTGCCCCTCTCCGAACCCGGCGGGAAAGAGTGGCGGTGCTACCGGCGCGACGCGTCGGGCGGTTCGCGCCTGGAGCCGGCGGCCGCCACCGATCCCGCCGAAGGTCTCGTCGACGAACGGTCCTTCGTCGTCTATCCCAACCCGGCAACGGGGGGGACGGTGACGATCCGCGTCGACGTTCACCGGCCCGCCGACGTCCGTCTGCGGATCCTCACGGTCCAGGGGGAACCGGTGCTCGACGAGGCACGGCGGCACTCGTGGGCGGCGGGAAGCCGTGTCCCCTTCGAGATGACCGTTTCGACCGACGCGATGGCGGGGGGGATCTATATCTGCGTGCTCGAGGTCCTGAGCGAGGAGGGCTCGTGGCGGGGCGCGAGGAAATTCGCCGTCATCCGCTGAGTTCCGGGACCCGTAAGGATTGATTCTGCGCCCACGATGGGTTATTATCGTACGAAGGCGACTGTCACGGGAGGAATCATGATCCGTCGAACGCTGATCGTCATATCGGTACTCGCCGCCCTCTGCCCGGCCGCGCGGGCGGGGGAACCGGGCACGGCGGGTTTCGTCTTCCTGCGACTCGGCAACGGAGCGCGCGCGGCGGGGATGGGCGAGGCCTTCACCGCCGTCGCCGACGACGCCACCGGCCTGACGTGGAACCCGGCGGGACTGGCGGCCGTCGAGGGCATCGAGCTCAATCTCTCCCATTCGGAGTGGATCGCCGACATCCGTTTCGAGCAGGTATCGGTGGCGAGCGAGATGTTCGGCGGCACGGTCGGCTTCAACTTCACCGGCCTCTACTACGGCGACATGGACCGGTACGGGCAATTCCCCACGCTCACGCCGGACGGGACGTTCGCGCCGTACGATCTCGCCGCGTCGGTCGGATACGCCCGGGACGTCCTCCCGAACCTCGCCGTCGGCCTGGCGGCGAAACTGATCTACGAGAAGATCGATTTCGAGTCCGCCACCGGCTGGGCCGTCGATATCGGTGTGGCGCACCGGACGATGATCGAGGGGCTCTCACTCGCCGCCTCGTTGCTCAACTTCGGACCGCAGGCGAAATTCGTCGAGGAGAAGTTCTACCCGCCGATCGAGATGCGCGTCGGCGCTTCCTACCGGCGCGACGACGCCCGGCTGCGCGGGGCGCTCATCGTCGCCACCGACGCCGTCATCGAGAACGACAGCGAGGATCTGAAGCTCCACGTCGGGGCGGAGTACACCTACCGGCGGATCGTCTCGGTGCGTGTCGGCTACAAGGGGAACTACTACGTCCAGGGCGCGACGCTCGGACTCGGTGTCCGCTACGACCGGTTCCGGTTCGATTACGCCTATCTGCCGATCGAGTTCGACCTCGGCGACAGTCACCGGTTCTCCCTGAGCATCTTTCCCGGCCGCCCGTAGAAATGCAGTGAGAACCGTTCGTCCTCGAGGCGCAGCCAGGAGCGGTGCGTCTCCCAGTCTCCCAGCATGACGAAGAGCCCCTCCTCGTGGATGTCCATGCAGGGGAGATGCACGTGTCCCATGACGAAGACGTCGTTGCCGCGATCGAAGAACCGCGCCGGGGCGATCCCGCGGACGCGGCGCGCGTGCCGCTCGGTCTTCGCGTGGGTGAAGTTCTTGCTCGCGCGCGAGAAACGGCCGGCGAGCCAGAAGAGCAGGTCGGGGTGGAGCAGGCGGGCTATCGAGACGGCGGGCCGGCTCCGTATGACGGCGCGGAGGATCTTGTAGCCGATGTCGCCGGGCAAAACCGTGTCGCCGTGCGTGAGGACGATGCGCCGCCCCTGCAGCTCGAGCTCCACGACCGCGGGAAGGATCTCGAATCCGTACGCATCGGACAGGTACGGGCCGAACCAGCCGTCGTGATTTCCCTCCATCACCATGATCCGGGTGCCCGATTCGCGCAGGCGGGCGAGTCCGCCGAGGATATCGGTGTAATGAGCGGGGACGACGTGGCGGTATTCGAACCAGAAGTCGAAGATGTCGCCGGCGAGATAGAGACGATCGGCGCCGCGCACGCCCTCCAGGAAGTCGAGAAAGGCTGCCCGCTTTTCCCTTTCATCCCCGGCGTCGCTGTGGTATGTGAAATGGGTGTCCGAAACGAAATAGACTGTCGCTCCCACGCGATCGGCTCCGTTCGTCTGGGGGCGTGTCGCCCCGGTCGCACGATGCCGGATATATGACAGAGCGACCGGGAGATATCAAGGGAAAACCGGAACGGGACGGGGGAGAAGCCGATGGATACGCTCTGGGAGAAAGTGAAGAAGAACCTGGTCGAGCTGTACGGCGCTGCCTACGACAAGACCGACGAACTGGCCCGCATCGGCAAGAAGAAGGTGGAGATGGCGGGCATCAACCGCACCATCGAGAAGCACCTCGCCGAACTCGGGGGGCGCGTGTACGACCTCGTCACCGTCGAGAAGCGCGGTGGCGTCATCGCCCGCGACGAACGGGTGAAGGTGATCGTCGAGGAGATCACGAAGCTCGAGGAGGACCTGCTGGTCAAGGAGCGCGAGATCGAGTCGATACGGGAAGAGAAGCGCGGCGAGGAGGAGAGCGCGGCGGCGGAAGAAAACGGCGAGGAGAGCCCCGGGTCGTGACGGTGCGGGGGTAATCCGGGCTGTCGCGACGGTCCGCGGGGCTACCGATCCTGCCGGGCGAGGAGCACCTCGGCGCCCGGGCCCGACGATCCCCGGAAAGGTCTTCGGGGCAGGAATCGGCAGGAAAAGAGAGAAATAGGCAGATATTATGATTATGGTGGCGGCTATGCCGGCACTTCCGGGCAGCGGGCCGTGAATCGGTCTTCCTTTTCCCCATATTGATGCTTGACATAGTGGAATTTTTTATGTAAACTTTGGCACTGTAATTGGTGTCAGGACACAGGTACAGTCAATCGATACATTCGCCAGAGGTACCTTTCCAGGACCCCCACCGCTAAAAAAGAACGATTCCGCATTACGGGTGTACAAGTGTATAGAGGCGGGCAGGACAGACGCCTCGAGCCCGTGAAACGGAGAAGGGGTCGTTCGGGAAGGGAACACGACATCTGGCGAATTCGTATAATAAGCAGGCCTTGCCAGAACGGCCTCAGTGAGTTACGTTATCAGTAGGAAGGGGATGCGATGTATCCCGAAAGCCGAGACGGAGATTACCTGGGCGAGCGCTCTCTCGACCTCTACCTGAGAGAGATCAACAACACGGCGCTGCTTACACGCGAGCAGGAGCGGAAACTCGCCCGCAGGATCCGGAAGGGCGAGGAAGAGGCGTTGCACGCGCTCGTCAAGGCCAACCTGCGCTTCGTCGTCTCCATCGCGAAACAGTACGTCAACCAGGGATTGTCCCTCGCCGACCTGATCAACGAGGGCAACATGGGCCTGATCAAGGCGGCTCACCGGTTCGACGAGAAGCGCGGATTCAAGTTCATCTCCTATGCCGTATGGTGGATCCGCCAGGCGATGCTGCAGGCGCTCGCGGAGCAGTCCCGCATCGTGCGCCTGCCGCTGAACCGCGCGGGCACACTCTACAGGATCGGCAAGGTCGCGCGTCAGCTCGACCAGGAACTGGGCAGGGCACCCGAGGTCGAGGAAATCGCCGCGAAGCTGAATCTCAGCAATGAAGAAGTCCGGGACACGATGCAGATCGCGAACAGCCATCTGTCCCTCGACGCCTCCTTCAACAACGACCAGGAAGAGAACAGCCTCGTCGACTACCTCGCGGACGACAACCAGGAGCCGCCCGACGAGATGACCTACACGAACGCCCTGAGCGAGGACATGCAGAAGGCGCTGGGTACGCTCACCGATCGCGAGCAGGCGATCCTGTCCTTCTACTTCGGGCTCGAGGGGGAAGAGCCCCTGACGCTCGAGGAGATCGGCAAGAAGATGAACCTCACCAGGGAACGCATACGCCAGATAAAGGAAAAGGCCATCCTCCGGCTCCGCCACAGCACCCGGAGCAAGTACCTCAAGGGGTACGTGGAGAGCTGAGTCGGCGGACCGGCCGGAACGATGCGAGGCGGAGGACCCGATGTCCTCCGCCTTTTTCCTGCCGACTGGAACACCCCTTGCAGTGTTGTGCGCGGATGCCGCGTTTTCGCTTGACATGAGACATCTCCGACCGTAGTTTCACCCCCGAGAAAACGGGGCGCGGACCAGGAGCGGCCGACAGCGATGGACAGGTATTTCACATTCCTCTACGTCAGGCGGGGCAACGCGGGCGTGCGGAGCTTCCGCATCCACCGGCGCGTGGCCGCCGGTCTGGCCGTCGCGGTCGTCATCCTCCTCGGCACGGCGATCGTCACGATCGGCCGTCTCGCCGGCGAGGCGGGCGACGCGAGGCGGGTCGCCGCCCTCGAGGAGGAGAACGCCCGCCTCCGTTCGCGGCTCGCCGGCCTGCGCGCCGAGGTGTCCGACCTCGAGAACCGGATGGCGGCGAATTTCACCCTCCAGAACCGCGCGCGTCTTCTCGCCAACCTCGATCCGATCTCCGACGACGTCTGGCAGGTGGGCGTGGGAGGACCGGAACCGGCCGGACCGGTCGATCTCTCCGGCTCCGACCTGTTCGGCGCGGACATCGCCGAGGATCTCGACAAGATGATCAGGCAGAGCGAACTCGAGCTCGCCTCCTACGAGGAGATCGTCGATCTGCTCCAGAAGGAGGCGGAGATGCGGGACGCGACGCCGTCGATCCGCCCGCTCCGCGGCGGGTACCTCTCCAGCCGGTTCGGCCGCCGCATGGATCCCTTCAGCGGCAGGATCACCCGTCACCTCGGCGTCGATTACCACGCGCGCACCGGGGAACCGGTCATCTCGACGGCCGACGGCATCGTCACGATGGCGAAAAAGAACGGGAGCTTCGGCCTCGAGGTCGAGATAAACCACGGAAACGGTTTCAAGACGAGGTACGGCCACCTCTCGAAGATGCTCGTGAAACGGGGGCAGCGCGTGAAGCGGGGGGAGACGATCGGGCTCGTCGGGAACACGGGTCGTTCCACCGGCCCGCATCTGCACTACGAGGTGCTCTTCCGGAAAGTCCACCGCGATCCCCTCCAGTACGTCATCCCGGAAGGCGTCTACTTCGACTGACGCTCCGCGGACCCGTGAACGCCCTTGCCCCGAACGGATCGAACGCGTAGACTCGAACGGCACGTCGATGCGCGCGATCCGGGAGAAAGGCTGCGGAACGTGAACGGGAGGATTCCGGCGATCATCCTTGCTTTCGCCGCGCTGGCGGCGGGACCGGCCGTATCCGCGTGGGCGGAGACGCCGCCGTCCTCGCGCCAGGTCGGCCGGATCAGGCACTGGACCGCTCCCGATCACACGCGGATCGTCCTCGACATGAGCGGCGAGTCCTCCTACGACGTCCGCGTCCTCGACCATCCCCACCGCATCGTGATCGAGATCCCCGACGGCCGGTTCTCCGAATCGGTGAAGCCGCTCGAGATCGGCGACGGCGTGGTCGAGCGGGTCCGCGTCAACCAGCTCCGCTCGCGGGCCCAGATCGTCCTCGACCTGCCGAGCGACGCACCCTATACGCATTTCGCGCTCCAACCCAACCGGAACCTGCCGTACCGGATCGTCGTCGACGTGAAGAAGGTGCTGACGGTGGAGCAGCGGCGGCATCGCGCCGAACAGGCGGCGCGGATCGCCGGCAGCGGCGACCGCATCGTCATCATCGACCCGGGCCACGGCGGAAGCAAGCCGGGCAGTTGCACGCGCTACGCCCCGCCGGAAAAGCAGCTCGCTCTCCAGCTCGCGCGCATGGTCGCCGCCGGGATCGACGCGCACGAGGGGTGCCGCGCCGTCATGACGCGCACGGGGGATTACGACGTCGACCTGCTCCGGCGCGTCGAGATCGCGAGAAGCCACGGCGGGCACTGCTTCGTCAGCATCCACTTCAATGGAAGCGAGAGCAGCCGTCCCCGCGGCTCGGAGGTCTACTTCCTCTCGATGGAGGGGGCCACCGACCGCAACGCCGCCTCGGTCGCCGAGCGCGAGAACCGGTTCATCGAGGCGCGCGAGAGCGGCGAGTCGGCGGCCGGCATGGGCGAGGACGTCACCTCGATCATCTCGGATTTCCGAAGGAACGAGACGATGCATCGCTCGTCCGTGCTGGCCGAACGCGTCGGCGAACGCTTGCGGCAGAGCGCGCATATCCCCTTCCGCGGCGTCAAGCAGGCCAATTTCAGCGTGCTGTGGGGGATCACGATGCCGGCGATCCTCGTCGAGGGGGCCTATCTCACCAACCGGCGCGACGCGAAGCTCCTCGGCAGGCGGGACGTGCTCGAGGAGATGGCGAAGGCGATCGCCGATGGCGTGGTCGCGTTTCTCGGCGAGGCCCCCCCGGCGGGCGGGACGATCGCGGCGGCGGGCGTCACGCATACGGTCGCGGCGGGTGAAACGCTCTGGGGGATCTCGCGACGCTACGGGATCAGCGTGACGGAACTGCGACGGCTGAACGGCCTCGGCGACGGATCGCGCATCCGGCCCGGGCAGAAGCTGAACATCGGCCGCTGAGCGGCCGAAAGGAGAGGACGGATGGAACGGATCGCCAGGGCGATCTCGGCGAACCTCGGGGCGAAGATCGTCGCGGTCGTCTTCGCCGTCGTCCTCTGGTTTCACGTGACGGCCCAACAGCAGGAAAACCAGTCCTTCCGAGTGCCCCTCGTCCTCGCCGGCATCCCCGAGAGCCTCACGGTTATCCACGGCGTGCCGGAATCGGTCGATCTCACGATCCGCGGGGCGCGGAGCAATCTCATCAAGATCCGCCTGCTCGGACGCCTGAAGGCGCGGATCGACCTGTCGACGATCGCGGGGGAGGGGCGGGTCAACATTCCGATGCGGGCGGGGATCCTCAACCTCTCGGAGGAGATCGATCCGCGAAACGTCACGATCGACAGTCCGAAGAATCTCAGCCTGAACGTCGAGCCGGTCGTCTCCCGCCAGGTTCCCGTCCGCGTGGCCTTCCGGGGCGAGATCCCGGAGGATCTCATCGTGACCGAGCAGCCGACCATCATCCCCGAGCGAGTCACCGTGCGGGGAGCGGCAAGCCTCGTCGGGGGAGTCACGGTGCTGTCGACGACGGAGATCGATATCCGCAACCGGCGGGGAAAGGTCCGCTTCGAGGCGGATATCGCGGTCAACGATCGTCGGCTCGAGGTGACGCCCGCCCGGGTGATGATCGAGATGGCGACGAGCCGCCGCGGTGTCCGGACGCTCGCCAACATCCCGCCCACGCTCCTGCAGACCGACGGCGGGCCGGCCGTCGAGTATCGTCCCCGCGCCGTCTCCCTGACGATCGAGGGGCCGGAGGAGGCGATCGCACGGATCACGGCGGAGGACGTCTCCGTCATCATCGACATCACCTCTCTCTCGCCGGGCACGTACCGGATCGAGCCGGAGATCATCGTGCCGAAGGGGATCGAGAGATACTGGCTCGACGTCGACGCGTTCGAGATCACGATCCCGCCGCCGGGCGGGGACGGAGCGGTCGATGAAAAACGGTAGATTTCTCGGGATCGACATCCACCTCCTCTCCTCGTATCTCGGCCGCTGGACGACCGTCTTCGTCTTCGGCGCCATCCTCCTCATCACCGCCGGCGCCCTGTTCTTCGAGGGAATCGACATCGCCCACACGCAGATCACGATCGGCGTGGCCGCGGCGGACTCCGCCGTCGCCGCCGTGCCCCTCCGGGCCCTCGCCGGACTCGTCCGCGAGCGGGGATGCGGCGACATCCGATGGCGATGGCTCGGGCCGTCAGATGCGCCCGCCGGCTGCGATTTCTACCTGCTCACGTCGGTCCAGGCGGCCCGGCCGGTGGCCGCCGGCGAACTCGAGCTCGCGCTCCTCGCGCTCTCCAGGGGGGGACGGCGATGCGCGACGGGGACGATCGTCCGCCTCCCGGGCCGGGCCGGTTCCCCGATCGAACGCGTCATCTTCACCTCGCCCTGGTCCGCGGCCGGCTACCTGTCGCCCCTGGCCCTCCTCGACGAACCGCCGCGAACGATCGATTTCGCGGCCGACCTGGGGGGAGAGGAGCGGGTCCTGCTCGGGGTCCTGTTCGGCGCGTACGACGCGGGCGGAATCGGCCTCGAGCGGCTGCGCGCCTTCGAGCGGGCGGGTACGATCAGGCCGGGAGAGCTCGAGATCGCCGGGATCGGCGAGTGTGTTCCCGAGATCGTCGTCGCCGTCGATCCCGACGCGGATCCGCGGATCGCGGCCGAACTCGTCGAACGCCTGCCCGCGGTCGCGGCGCGGATGTCCGCCCCGCTCGAAAGCCTCCTCGGGCGGATCGGGATCGCCGGTTTCGCCGCCGCCCGGGACGAGGACCGGGCCGCGCTCGCCCGAATCGCCTCGCGGCCGCCGGCGCGGGGGGATTGACCCCTGAACACGGCCCTTGTGCCCGGCCGTCGTCCGCCGCTATATTGTCGGGAGCGCCAGGGCGGACGGATCGACGAAAGGACGCCGAACGTGGGACGAGCGCTGCGGCCGTGGTGGCCCCTCTTCATCTGGGTCGCCCTGATCTTCGGACTCTCGTCGATTCCCGACCTTCCGGGGGAGGGCATCGATCTGCCCCGGCACACCGACAAGGTGGTGCACGGTTTCGAATACCTCGTTCTCGCCGTCCTCTTCTGCCGGGGGCTCGGCGCCGACACGCACCACCGCCGGCTGGTGATCGGCCTGGTGACCGTGTTTACCTGCATCGCCATCGCGGCGCTCGACGAGATGTACCAGAGCTACGTGCCGGGACGTGACGCGAGCCCGTACGACCTGGCCGCCGATGCGGTCGGCGTCATCGCCGGCAGTGTCGTGGCGATTCTCCGGCGCGACCGCGCGGCGCGGCGAGCCGGCGACGCATCAGCCGCCGACGGGCGCGGCGGGATCCGACAGGAGGGACGGCGCACGTGACAGATCAAATCATCTACCATATCGCCCCGCGGTGGAAGCGGACTCGCTACTGCGGAGAGCTCCGGCCGAGCGACGGCGGCGAACGGGTCGTCCTCGCCGGCTGGGTGAAGAAGGTCCGGGAATTCGGGGATCTCACCTTTCTCGACCTGTGGGACCGCAGCGGCCTCGTCCAGGCCGTGGTCGACGCGAAACGGCCCGGTCTCATGGAACTCTTCCGTTCCCTCCGGGCCGAGGACGTCGTCGCCGTCGCCGGGACGGTCGTGCGGCGCCCCGCAGAGATGGTCAACCCGCAGATGGCGACCGGGGAGGTGGAGATCGCGGTCGAGGAGGCCGAGGTCTTCAACCGCAGCAAGACCCCGCCGTTCAACGTTTCCGACAAGGCGAAAGCGGGCGACGATCTTCGCCTGCGTTACCGCTATCTCGATCTCCGGCGCGACTCGATGCAGCGCAACATCCGGCTGCGGCACGACCTGGCCATGAACGTCCGGCGATTTCTCGCCGGCGACGGGTTCCTCGAGATCGAGACGCCGATGCTCGTCAGGCGGACCCCCGAGGGCGCCCGGGACTACCTCGTGCCGAGCCGCCTGCAGCCGGGCCGATTCTACGCCCTGCCGCAGAGCCCGCAGCTCTACAAGCAGATACTCATGGTCTCCGGCTTCGACCGGTATTTCCAGCTGGCGCGCTGCCTGCGCGACGAGGACCTGCGGGCCGACCGCCAGCCGGAGCACACCCAGATCGACATCGAGATGAGCTTCGTCGACGAGGAGGACGTCTTCGCCGTCGTCGAGCGGATGATGGCCGGCATCTTCGGGGAACTCGCCGGCGTCCGCCTCGACGCCCCCTTCCGGCGCATCGACTACGACGAGGCGATGGCCCGCTACGGCACGGACAAACCGGATCTCCGCTTCGGCCTCGAGATCGTCGACGTCTCGGATCTCTTCGCCTCGAGCGGGTTCAACGTTTTCCGGGAGGCGGTCAGGACGGGCGGCGTCGTGCGCGGGATCGTTCTCGAGGAGGGGCTCTCCTTCTCGAAGAGCCGCATCCGGAAGTTCGAGGAACTCGTCCGCCGGCAGGGCGCGGGAGGCCTGGCCACCGTCTCGGCGGGCCCCGACGGTATCGATTCCTCGATCGCGAAGTTCCTGTCCCCGGAGGAGACCGGGACGCTCGCGGAACGTTTCGGCGTCGGTCCCGCCCGGCCGGGACTCGTCATGCTCGTCGGGGGCCCGGCCGATACGACGGCGGCCGCCCTCGGCGCGCTCCGCTCGGCTCTCGGCGCCGAATACCGGCTCCAGGACGCCGCGGACGCGTTCAGCTTCGTCTGGATCAACCGGTTTCCCCTCCTCCTGCCCGCCGAGGGAGGGGGATGGGAGCCGGCGCATCATATCTTTTCCATACCCCTCGAGGAGGATCTGCCGCTGCTCGACGGGGATCCGGGCCGGGTCCGGGGGCATCTCTACGATCTCGTCTGCAACGGCGTCGAGCTCGGTTCGGGGAGCATCCGCGTGCATCACCGTGCGCTCCAGGAAAAGCTCTTCGCGCTCATCGGCCTCGACCGGGAGACGGCGGAGCACCGGTTCGGCTTTCTCCTCGAGGCGTTCGAGCACGGGGCGCCGCCGCACGGCGGGATCGCGCTCGGCGTCGACCGGATAGCGATGATCCTCGGCGGTGAGAGCTCGATACGCGATTTCATCGCCTTTCCGAAGACGCAGAAGGCCACCTCGCTCATGGAGGGAGCGCCGTCGACCGTCGAGCGATCGCTTCTCGACGATCTCCATATCCGGGTAATCGAAAGAAGCGACGGGGAATAGAGAGGAACGACCGGGCATGTCTCTTGCATGTGGATGTCGACGAGGCTTTTTGCTTGACATCATGCGAAAGCGATATTAACGTAACTGTAACTTGATAAATAGTATACCATAAGGAGGGATGGACCGTATGAAGCCGGTACTGCATATGATCATGGCCGCCGTCCTGCTCGGGATCCTGTCGATGTTTTCCGGCGGGTGCGGGCCTGTGCCGTATTGCGATACGAGCCTCGTGACGCTCGACGAGACGAGACTCGACGTGGAGAACTACGAACAGGAGGCCGCGGAGACGGCGCAGCGTGTCGCCGAGCTGGAGAAACAGCTTGCCGAGACCCGGAAGAACATCAGCGATGTCGAAAGCCGGCCCGCCGAGCTCGAAGAGAAGGTAAACGAACTCAAGAAGGGCAGCGGCAGGGAATAGCCGGGCTCACCGGGAGGGAGATACGGGCATGCTGAAGAGAACGAAGGTCATGACGGCGCTTATCGTCCCGATGGCCCTGGTCTTCGCGGTCGGCTGCACGAAGTACCAGCCGCGGCCGATCAACATCGCGGAGGGCGAATACTACGAGGACGAGGAGTACCAGAAGCTTTCGAAGGACGACCGGGAGGCGTACTGCCGCGAGCTGGCCGACGAGCTGATCCAGCTTCAGGGCCGGTCGGAGACCGCGCAGAACGAACTCACGTCGAACAAGGACCGCATCCGAACGCTCACCACGGACATCCGCGACTCGGAGCGTGAATACGCGAACCTCTCGGCGCAGATCGACGAGCTCACGCGCCAGCTCCAGGTGCTCGCGCAGCTGCCGAAGACGTGGACCCTCCAGTACGGCGAATGCCTGTGGAACCTCGCCGGCTACGAGGAGATCTACGGCGATCCCCTCAAGTGGACGAGGATCTGGCGCGCGAACTCCGGCATGATCGAGGATCCCGACTGGGTGCTCGCCGGATGGGAGCTCGCGATCCCGCGCGACTGGCCGAAGCAACACACCGTGGTCCGGGACGAGTGGCTCGCCAAGATCGCCGGTTACTGGGAAGTCTACGACAACTGGCGCGACTGGCCGAAACTCTTCGAGGCCAACAAGGGACAGATCAACGATCCGGATCTGATCTTCCCCGAACAGGTGCTGGTGATCCCCAGGTAGGGGGGTCGCGTGAACACCGGCGCTGCCAATACGAACGATTCTTCGGACTCTTGGCCCGATCCGGGCCAGGAGTCTCTCTTTTGACGGGGGGAACGGTGAGGAAACGGGACGGGAAGAAGCGTGTCATCTCCATCGCCGGCCTCGATCCGGTGAAACTGCTCGGCGTGGGAGACCGCAATCTCAGGATCCTCGAGGAGCGGTTCCACGACGCGATCGTCGTCCGCGGGGAGGAGATCATCCTGCAGGGGACGGCATCCGTTCTCGACGAGGCCACGTCGGTCGTCGAGACGCTCGTCAGGATCGCGGGATCGGGCCGGGCGGTCAGCGAATCCGACGTCCGGGCCGTCGTCCGCGGCGGCGAGGGGACGGGCACGGAGGGGCCCCCGGGAAAAGAGGTCGTCTTCTACTCGACGAAGCGGCGGCGCGGCATCTCTCCGCGATCCCCCCGGCAGGGGGAATACGTCGACGCGGTCCGTGACCACGATATCGTCTTCGCGATCGGGCCCGCCGGGACGGGGAAGACCTATCTCGCGATGGCCATGGCGCTCGCCTCTCTCAAGCGCGGGGAGATCGACCGGATCTTCATCTCGCGGCCGGTCGTCGAGGCCGGAGAGAGCCTCGGGTTCCTTCCCGGCGACCTCCAGGAGAAGATCGATCCCTACCTGCGGCCGATCTTCGACGCGATGAACGAGATGATCGGCAAGGAACGGGTCCAGCGGCTGATCGAATCGGGCGTGCTGGAGATCGCCCCGCTCGCCTACATGAGGGGGCGTACCCTCAACAACGCCTTCGCCATCCTCGACGAGGCGCAGAACACGACGGTCGGCCAGATGAAGATGTTCCTCACGCGCCTCGGGGCCAACGCGAAGGCGGTCATCACCGGCGACATCACCCAGATCGATCTCGTCGATCCGGCCCGCAGCGGGCTCGTCGCGGTCAAGGAAATCCTTGACGGCGTCGAGGGCATCGCGTTTATCTCCTTCGGTGAGGAGGACGTGGTTCGTCACCGCCTCGTCAAGGCTATCATAAAGGCTTTCAGCGAAATGAACGCCCGTGAGCGCGCCGCCGCGACGGCAACACCGCCGGGCGCCGGCGCGACGGACCCGACCGGATCGGAGCGCGAAGCCGACGCGGGAACCGAGGAGACCGATGGCTGAACCGACCGCCAACGGAACCGGTCGCGGGGAGAACGGCGGCGCCGGACGCGGATTCGATCCGCGGAAGGCCGCCGCGCGGCTGTTCGGCAGGCGGCGCCTGCCGTACGTCTATGCCCTGCTCTTCCTCGTCGTCTCGCTCCTGCTCTTTCCGCCGCTCAAGAAGATACGGGACGTGCGGTTCCGCGAGGGGGACATCGCCGACGTCGATGTCATCGCGCCCTTCGATTTCATCGTTCCCCACTCCGAGCAGGAGATCGAGAGCAACCGCGCCAAGGCCGTGCTCAGCGTTCCCCCGGTCTACCGGGAGAACCGCGAGATCGTCCGGCATCTCCCCGAGGACCTCGAGGCCTTCATGACCTCGATCAGGGACATCGCGATGGCGGAAAGCCTCGATGCGGCGAAACGGGTCGACACGATCCGCGAAATGGCTCCCGCCCTGAGCCGCGACCGCGTCGAGCTCCTTCTCGACCGGGAGATGCGCCGGCGGATACTCCAGATCGGACTCGACCTGCAACGCTCCCTCTTCGAGCGGGGGATCGTGAACGACGCGTCGCCGCTGCGCCGGCGGGACTTCGCCTCGATCACCGTCGTCGACGGGACCGACGAGCGGACGATGTCGACCGCGTCGCTGATCTCCCAGGGAGAGCTCGAATCGGTCATTCTCGACCGGGCCGGCCGCAACTTCGACGCCGACGGAAAGGCGATCGATCTCTTCTACGACATCGTCCGATCGCACCTGATGCCGAACCTCGTCTACGATCCCGACGAGACGCGCGCCCGGCGCGAGGCGAAGATGCGCACGGTGCCGAAGTACTTCACCGTCTCCCGCAACGAGCGCATCGTCGCCAAGCACGACCGGGTGACGCGGACCCAGGTGAGCGTCCTCGAGGCTCTCGAGGAACGCAAGGCCGAGCTCGAGCTCGAGACCTCCGGCATGAAGCGCGTTCTCCTCTATATCGGGAAGGCGCTCAGGATCGCCTCGCTGCTCGCCGTCTTCCTGCTCGCCCTCCGGCGGTTCAGTCCCGGGCTGATCGCCGATCCGGGGAAGACCACGCTCGTCTTCATCATCGTGTTCGTCTACCTGCTGCTCACCGCGCTCGTGACGCGGTACGCGATCCTCGACCCCTATCTCGTGCCGGTCGCCTTCGTCTCCCTCGTGACGGCGGCGTTCTTCGGCGTGATGCCGTCGGTCGCCTTCACCCTCTTCTCGGCGTTCCTCCTTCTCACCCACACCGACCTTCCCGGCTCGCACGCCTTCATCGCCATCCTCGCCGGCACGGCGGCGATCATCTCCATCGCGCAGCTTCGCGAGAGGCGGCATTTCTACACGATCTTCCTCTACATAGCGATCGCCTATATCATCGGGATCGCGGGATTCGGCCTCACCGAGCGCATCTCGGTGAGCCAGTTCCTCTTCAGTTCCCTCTGGGGGATCACCAACTCGTTCATCTGCACGATCCTCGTGATGTTCCTTTTGCCGATCTTCGAGTCGATCTTCGACGTGACCACGAATTTCACGCTCATGGAGCTCAGCGACCTCAACCGCCCGCTGTTGCGGCGGCTCATCATGGAGGCCCCGGGCACCTATCACCATTCCCTCATGGTCGGCAACCTCGTCGAGGCGGTCGCCGGAGAGGTCGGCGCGAACTCGCTGCTCGCGCGGGTCGCCGCCTACTATCACGACATCGGCAAGCTGGCGAAGCCCGAGTATTTCTTCGAGAACAAGGGCGACAACGTCAACAAGCACGAGAAGCTCGCCCCGACGATGAGCGCCCTGATTCTCGGCTCGCACGTCAAGGAGGGGGTCGAGCTCGCCAGGAAGGAGAAACTGCCGCGCGTGATCTCCGACGCGATCCGCGAGCACCACGGCACGACGGTGATGGCGTACTTCTACCAGAAGGCCCTCGAGTACGATTCGCATGACAGCGTCAACGTGGACGATTTCCGTTATCCGGGGCCGCGCCCGAGCTCGAAGGAGAACGCGCTGATCATGCTGGCCGATTCCTGCGAGGCGGCGGTGAGATCCCTCAAGGAGCCCACCGCCCCGAGGATCCGGGCGATCGTCTCGCGGCTCGTCCAGACGCGCATGAACGACGGCGAGCTCGACGACAGCGGCCTGACGCTGAACGACATAGCGGTCATCAGGGAGAAGTACATCCAGTTGCTGACGGGGATCTTCCATCCCCGGATATCCTATCCGGGGCAGGAGCGGGAAGAGAGGGGAGGGGCGGGACCGCGTGATTATCCTTCCGGGAAGCAGGCCCAGGGTGAGCGGAAGAGACATGTTTGAGCTCGCCCAGCCCGCGATCCGCCGCCTCGCCGGCCCGGTGCCGCCCCGCGGCGCCGCCGTCGAGCTGACACTCGTCGGCGAGAGGCGGATGGCCGACCTCAACCGGACGTACCGGAACCGCCGGGGGGCGGCCGAGATACTGACCTTCCCCTACGGTCCAGACGGCGGCGGCGAGGATCCGGTCGGCGAGATCTTCCTCTGCTGGAAACGGATCGAAGCGGGGGCGAGAGACCGGGGGGTCGAGCCGCGGCACTGGCTGCTCCGGCTCGTCGCCCATGGCCTGATGCACCTCCGCGGCCACCTCCACGCCGATCCGGCCGCCGCCCGGCGGATGGAACGGGCGGAAAGACGGGTCCTCGAGGGGTTCATCTCTCCGCGCGTCCTCGACAGACTGTTCGGGGGGGAAACGGAATGACCGGCGCCATGGAATCGGTGCCCATCGCGATACCGCTGCTGCTCGTGGCGCAGTTCCTGCTCTCGTGCGGGGCCGCCGCCTTCAGCGCCGTCTCGCGGATGCACGAGGACAAGGTGTTCCCGCTCTCCCGCGTCTCGCGCGCGGCCAGGCTCCTGCACCGCAGTCGCCTCCATCTCCTCATCGGCCTCGCCCTGCTCCAGGGCGTCGTCGTCTTCGCCGCCGCGGCCGCCGCGGGAGCGTTGCCGGGCGCCGGCGCGGCAGGCCGCATGCCGGCATACGCGATCGTCTTCGCGCTCCTGGTCGCGGCGACGATCCTCGGCGGCGGTCTCGCCGATCGCCGGCCGGCGCGTTTCGCGACGCTGCTCTCCTGGCCGCTTTTGCCGGTCTACACGCTCCTGCGTCCGCTGACGGGGCTCTTCCTGCGGACGGCGACGGCGCTCTTTCCCGACCTCGTCAGGGAGCTGGCCTCTCCCTTCTTCGTCTTCGCCGACAGGCGGGAGCCGGGCGAGGGCTTCATCGAGGAGGAGGGGAGCCGGCTCATGCACCGCATCGCCGCCTTCAGCGACAAGCGCGTACGGGAGGTGATGGTGCCGCGGATCGACGTATTCGCCGTCGACCTGCGCGCGCCGCTCGACGAGGTGCGCCGCGAAGTGGCCGAGGCGGGGCACTCGCGCGTCCCCGTCTACGACGACCAGGTCGATCGCATCGTCGGCATCCTTCACGTCAAGGATTTCGCCCGCCCCGGATCGGGGGAGACGGGGGGGCTGTCCGCGCTTCTCCGCGAGCCCTTCTTCGTGCCGGAGGGCAAGAAGATCGACGAGCTTCTCAGGGAGTTCCAGCTCGAGCGGAAACACATGGCCGTCGTCGTCGACGAGTACGGCGGCACGGCCGGCATCGTCACCATCGAGGACATCATCGAGGAGATCGTCGGCGAGATCGAGGACGAATACGACGAGGAGACGCCTCTGGTCTTCGAGTCCTCCCCCGGCGAATACGTCGCGCAGGGGCGTATGAACATCGGCGAGTTCAACGAGGCCGTGCACCTGTCGATCAGGACGGAGGAAGCCGACACCCTCGCCGGATTCCTATACACCCTCATGGGTCGTGTCCCGGTCGAGGGCGAGGAGATCGTCCACGACGGCGTCGTCTTCCGGATCAGCCGGCTCGAGGGGCAGCGGATCGCCGAGGTGACGGTGCGTCTCCCCGGCGCGGGGGAGTGACCGGGCCACCGGCAGGGAAGGAAATCACATGGGTTGGTTCAGGCGCAAGCTGCTCACCGGCATTCTCATCCTGCTTCCCACCGTGGTCACCGGGTGGGTGCTCTATCACGTCTTCATCTACTTCGACGACCTGCTCGAACCGGTCGTCGCGCGGTACCCGATCATCGACATACCCGGCCTGGGATTCCTCGCCGTCGTCCTCCTCGTGCTCGTGGCGGGCGTCTTCGCGGGAAACCTGATCGGCCGCACCATCATCGGCTGGCTCGAGACGCTCGTCGTGAGAATCCCGCTCATCCGGAGCATGTACACGGCGGTGAAACAGATCGGCGAGGTCTTTCTCCGGGGACAGCACACGGCATATCGCAAGGCGGTTCTGATCCAGTACCCGCGCGAGGGGATCTACGTCGTCGGGTTCACGACGAAGACCTGGCTGCGACGCGGCGCCGATGGACGGGAGCGGATGTTCGTCAACATCTTCCTCCCGACGACCCCCAATCCGACCTCCGGTCTCTTCCTGATGGTCCCCGAGGACGAGACCGAACCGCTCGACTGCTCGATCGAGGACGCCCTCAAGATGGTCATCTCGGGAGGCGCGATCGTCCCCGCCCCGGCCGACCCGTCCCGCGCCGATTTGCCTTGACGAAAACGGCTTCCTTCTCCATGCTCTTCCCTTCAGCGACACACCGGAAGGAAGCCAACGACGATGGACGAGGAGCTGCTGCAGATCTTCGGGCGGATCGACGAGGTCTTCGAATCGGGGCAGGTCTCCGCGCTCGGCGGGATGATCGCGGGGATGCGGGCACCCGACGTCGCGGACATCATCGAGGCGCTCGACGAGGAGCGTCGCGCCGTCCTCTTCGGATTGCTCGACGACGCGGTCGCCGCCGAGGTGCTGACCCTCCTCGACGAGGGATCGGCTGCCGGTCTCCTGCGCGACATGGCCTCGGATCGCACCGTCCAACTCGTCGCCTTGATGGCGAGCGACGACGCCGCGGATATCGTCTCCCTGCTTCCCGACGACAAGAGCCTCGAGGTGCTCAGGTCGATCAGCCGCGAGGACTACGAGGATCTCAGCGAGCTCCTCAAGTTCCACGAGGAGTCGGCGGGCGGGATCATGGCCCGCGAGATCCTCACGGCGCGCGGGGGGACGACGGTCGGCGAGGTCATCCGGCTCATCAGGGCGGAGGCGCGGGAAGTCGAGCACCTGCAGAACATCTACATCGTCGACTCCGAGGGGATCCTCATAGGCGAGGTCCCGCTCCTGAACCTGCTTCTCGTCGAGCCCGACGTCCGGATCGACGACATCATGACGCGCGAGACCGTGACGGTCGGCGTCGAGACGGACCAGGAGGAGGTCGCCTCGATCTTCTCGAAGTTCGATATCTACACGCTCCCCGTCCTCGACGCGCGCGGCCGGCTCGTCGGGCGGATCACCGTCGACGACGTCCTGGACGTTCTCGAGGAGGAGGCGACCGAGGACATCACGATCATGGCCGGAACGGGGGAGGAGGAGTTCTTCGAACGCTCCTCGCTCCGTGTCTCCCGTGCGCGCCTTCCCTGGCTCTTCACCGGCCTGATCGGCGGCATCGCGTCGGCGATCGTGATGAAACATTTCAGCGGCTCCTTCGAGACGATCCTCACGCTGGCCTTCTTCGTGCCCGTCATCACGGCGATGGGCGGGAACGTCGGCATACAGTCGTCGGCGATCGTCGTGCGTGAACTCGCCCTCGGCACCTCGGGCGTCTTCCGGACGTCGGAGAAGATCATCCGCGAGATCAAGGTGTCGCTGATCAACGGCTTCGTGCTCGGAGGCGTGCTGCTTCTCGTCGTCGTTCTCTGGCAGCGCGATCTGCGTCTCGGCCTGCTCCTCTGTCTCTCCCTGACGACGATCATCGTCTGGGGGACGCTGATGGGCGCCATCGTCCCGCTTCTGCTCAAGCGGATCAATATCGATCCGGCACTGGCCACCGGGCCGTTCATCACCACCTCGAACGACATCCTGGGGCTCCTATTCTATCTCGGCATCGCCAGCGCGTTCCTCGACTGGCTCGGCGGGGGATAGGCGCGAGGGGTGCGTTTCCCGTGAGCGAGATCGTCAAGGACCGTGCAATCGTCCTGCGGACGTACGAATACCACGAGACCAGCCTGATCGTCGTCGTCCTCACCCGGGAGTACGGCAAGCTGCGGCTGCTCGCGCGCGGCGCGAGACGCGCGGCGGCGACGGGGATGCGAACGGGGAACGCGGGGGACATCGTTTTCTACTTCCGCCCCGACAGGGGGCTGCAGGCCCTGAAGGAGGCGGACATGCGCGGCACGGTCGCCTCGCTCGGCGACCTGGACCGTCTCTGCCTCCTGCAGGCCGGGCTCGAGCTGGTCGACCGGTCCACCGTCGGCCGCGAGGCGGACGAGGGATTCTTCCGTCTTCTCGACGCTTTTTTGGAGGGACTGGTTGCGCCGGGCGACCCGTGGCTGATATTCTTCACCCTGGAGACGCTGCTGCTCAAGGCGCTCGGGGTCTTTCCCGGCACCGGACGCTGCTCGGCGTGCGGCCGGCCGGTCGGCGACGACTGGCGACTCGATCCGCGGGAGGGATCGATCTCCTGCGGCAGGTGCGGTGGCGACGGCCACCGATCGCTCTCGGCCGGTTCGCGACGGCTTCTGCGGCGGATCGAGGAGGAGGCCTTCGATGCGGCCCCGTCGACGACCTTGACGGGGAGGGAACGCGGCGAGATCGGGCGTCTCCTGCACGAGCTGTTCAAACATCATGTCGAGGGATACCGCCTGCCCGGCGCCCTGCGCATCTTGAAAGGACGAGGATGAAGCTGACCTTCCAGGAACTCGTATCCGCCCTCGCCGAATACTGGGGGCGCGCGGGCTGCCTGCTGCTCACCCCGTACAATTCGGAGGTCGGGGCCGGCACGATGAACCCGGCCACCTTTCTCCGCGTGCTCGGCCCGGAGCCGTGGAAAGCGGCGTACATCGAGCCCTCGAAGCGTCCGAAGGACGGGCGGTACGGCGAGAATCCAAACCGGGTCCAGCAGTTCAACCAGTACCAGGTCATACTGAAGCCCGCGCCGGAGGACGTGCTCCCCCTCTACGTCAAAAGTCTCGAGGCGATCGGGATCGATCCGGACCGGCATGACGTGCGGTTGCTCGAGGACGACTGGGAGTCGCCGACGCTCGGCGCGTCGGGGCTCGGTTGGGAGGTCTGGCTCGACGGGATGGAGATCACGCAGTTCACCTATTTCCAGCAGGCGGGCGGCATGGAGCTCGACCCGATCGCGGCCGAGATCACCTACGGCCTCGAACGGATCTGCATGTACATCCAGGGCGTCGACGACATCATGGATATCGACTGGGGAGAGGGGATCACCTGGGGGGAGCTCTTCCGCCACGCCGAGCGGGATTTCAGCGCCTTCCACTTCGAGCAGGCCGACACGGAGATGTACTTCTCCTTCTTCGAGCGGTTCGGGGCGGAGGCGCGGCGGCTGCTCGACGGCCGGCTCGTGCTCCCCGCGTACGATTACGTGCTCAAGTGCTCGCACATCTTCAACATACTCGACGCTCGCGGCGCGATCAGCGTCTCGGAGCGGACCTCCTACATCGCCCGCATCAGGGACCTTGCGAGGCGGACCGCGGAGGCATACATCGAGGAGCGTCGCGAGGCCGGTTTTCCCCTCCTCGCTCCCCGTGGGAAGGAGCGACGGTGAAGGAGACCCTCCTGCTCGAGATCGGATGCGAGAACCTGCCGAGCGGGTATCTCGACCCGGCCCTCCGCCAGTTCGAGCGAATCGTCCGGGACGGACTCGATGCCGAGCGCATCCCCTGCGACAGCATCTCCGTCACGGGCACGCCCAACCGGATCGTCCTCGTCGTCGACGGCGTATCGACCAGGCAGGCCGACGTCCAGCAGCGGTTCACCGGTCCGCCCGTCTCCGCGGCGATCGGCCCCGACGGCCTCTTCACGAAGGCCGCCACCGGTTTCGCGAAGTCGCAGGGCGTCTCCCCCGATGCGCTCGATCGGATCGAGACGGAACGCGGGACCTACCTCGCCGTCGTACGCACGATCCGCGGCCGAGGCGCACGGGCGGTTTTCGCCGAGCGTCTTCCCGAGTGGATCGCGGCGATCCGTTTTCCGAAGACGATGCGCTGGGACGCGAGCGGCTTCGTCTTCGCCCGTCCCGTCCGCTGGGTGCTCTGCCTGCTCGGAGGACGGATCGTCCGCTTCGGCCTGGGCGGCATCGTCTCCGGACGGGGAACGCGCCTCAGCCCGTTCTCGACCGACGAGGCGCCGGTGGCCGATGCGGCCGCCTACCGTGATCTCCTGAAAAGCGAACGGATCATCCTCGATCCGACTCGGCGGTCCTCGGCCGTCCGGTCGGCCGCCCGCCGGGAATCGGCGAAGCTCGGCGGCCGCCTCGTCGAGGACGACGCCCTCGTCGCCTCGGTGGCCAATCTCGTCGAATCCCCGGTCGTCATGGCGGGCCGGTTCGACGAGCGATTCCTCTCGCTCCCGCGCGAGGTGATCGTCACGGCCCTGAAGAGCCACCAGCGATACTTCTCCGTGGAAAACGAAAGCGGCGCCCTCCTGCCGCGCTTCATCGCTTTCGCCGACGGCGCGCGCCGGAACCGCCGGGAGATACTCCACGGCTACGAGCGCGTGCTCCACGCGCGGCTCGCCGATGCCGCCTTCTACTTCAGGGAGGATACGGCCCGTTCCCTCGAGGAGATGGCCGGGGAGCTCGACCGGGTCGTCTGGCTCGAGGGGCTCGGATCTCTCGCCATGAAATCCGGACGGATCGCCGGTCTCGCCGAATCGATCCAGGCGGCGTGGAGAGACGATCCGGAGCTCGCGCGCGTCGTCGCCCGCGCGGCCTTCCTCGCCAAGGCCGATATCGCGTCAGAGATGGTCAGGGACGGCAAGGAATTCACCCTGCTGCAGGGATACATGGGACGGGAGTACGCCCGCGCTTCCGGGGAGACGGAAGAGGTGGCGGAGGCGATATACGAGCATCACCTGCCGCGGTTCTCGGGCGACCGGGTGCCGGCCTCCGGCGCCGGGGCGCTTCTCGCCGCCGCCGATCGGCTCGACACGATCGCGGGCTGCTTCTCGCTCGGCCTCGAGCCGACCGGTTCGCAGGATCCCTACGCCCTGCGCAGACAGGCGCTCGGACTGATCCGCATTCTCATCGAACGGGAAATTCCCGCCTCCCTGCCGGAACTCGTCCGCGAGGCGCTCGACGGGATCCGGCGGCAGGAACTCGCCGATCCCGTGGACGGCCTCGATCGCCGGATCCTCGAATTCCTCTCGAACAGATTCAGCGTCATGCTGCGCGACGAGGGATTCGACTACGACCTCGTGGGCTCGGTCCTCGCGACGCCGTGGGAGGATCCCTCGACGGTCCGCCGGATGGTCTCGGCGCTCCAGGAGATGCGAGGGGCGGGATCGCTCGACGTCTTCGTTCTGGCCATGCGCCGCATCGCGAACATCATTCCGAAGGATCGGCGGGGCCGGGCCGCGGCCGTCGGCGAAGCGCGCTCCCTCGACGCCCTCGCGCTCTCCGGCGGGGAAGAGACCTTCGCGACCGGCCTGTTCCGGGAAGAGACGGAGACCCGTCTCCTCGACGCCTTCCGCAGCGCCGGGAAAAGGCTAACCGACCTCGAGCGCTCGGGACGCCTCGAAAAGAGCTACGCCGTGCTCGAACAGACCGCTCGCGACGTCGACGCCTACTTCGACGATGTCCTGGTGAATTGCCCCGACGCCGCGGTGAGGGAAAACAGAATCTCTTTCCTGCAAAGCATTTACAGGATCCTTGGCCTGTATCTGGACGTCACGGCGATCGTCGTCGAGTAGCGATCGGCTCCCCGGATAGCACCTGCCGGGCAAATCCTCTTACTTATTGTCATTATTGGCGCTTGACACGCCCCGATTTTCTGTGATAGAATTTATCCGGTTTCGGGAACAGTGCAGGTGCGCCGAAAGCGCACCGACCCATCGCGGGTCGGGATCTCAAACCTACGCCGACCGCCGTTGGAGGCCCAATACTTACTCGACACTCAATTGGAACTCTAGCGGATGAGAGACCGATACGCGACGCTCTTCGGGAACGAAGGAGGTGAAGGCTCTGACTCGTCGACGAGGGTTCGCGCCTGTTCACCGGAATTAAATCAGTTGTGCGTCGAGTTGCTTATTCTCTTAACGATGGGGGGAATAACAGCATGAGGAAGCCCTTAGTACTCATACTGGGCATCTGCCTCCTGGGATTGTTCATCGGCTCCGCGTCGGCGCGCGAGGCGAGAATCGACAAGCAGATCATGCGTTCGCTTTCGGATGAGGAATACAACGATCCTCAGCTGATCGATGCGGGCGTCCGTGACATGCTCACGGCTGCGAACGTCGATACGTTCTGCCTCGTTTGGTATGATTTCGAGATGATGGACTACCAGGGCTGGACGATCAAAGACCAGACCGCTCAGGTCGATATCTTCACCCACGTCGACGATTTCGTCGGTCTCGGCGGCGGCTCCTGGGGCGGCCTTGTCGCTCTCGAGGGGACCAAGTCGATGTGGTGCGGTACCCGTCCCGGCACGGACGAGTACCTCTGCTCGTGGACCGGTGCACCCGGCTACGGTAACGACTGGAATCAGATCCTGATCTCGGACGTCATCGAGTTCCAGGGAATCCTGACCTTCTCGTACCACGGGTACTTCGACTCGGAGCCTGATTTCGATCAGACCTATGTCGAGTACGACGCCGGTAGCGGCAACTGGGTCGAGATCGCCATGTACGATGGCGCCGTCGACACGATTGCCACGCACGAGCTGCTTCTCAGCCAGGCCAAGACCAAGCTCCGCTTCCACTTCACCGCGGACGGCGCCTGGAGTGATTCCGATGGCCTGTGGGATACCGATGGCGGCTTCATTGTCGACTCCATTGTGGTAGCCGACATTGGCGGCCTCATCGACTACGAGGACTTCGAAAGCGCGGCCGTTGGCGCCCACGTTTCCGGTATCTGGACTGGTACCGAGGAAGCGCCCTACGGGACCTACGGCGGGCTCTACTCGAACCTGGCCGACAAGGATCCCTGCGGCGACAACTTCGCCACGCAGGTCGTTTTCTTCATCGGTTCGTCCTACCCGTCCTCGGATTATCCCGGACTGTTCGACACGCCGTTCTGCCTGGGCGCCGGCAACCTCGAGGCTCCCTGCCAGACCGAGCTCCTCGTCTCGCCGATCATCGACATGACGAAGTACTCGTCGGCGCCGAACGCAGTCCAGGATCAGGACATCCCGGCCGCGACGCTGCCGTCCCTCGGCGGCGCCCTGTTGCGCTTCACGACCTATCGCGATCTTCCGACCGCGAACCTCGTGTTCTACACGTGGCAGGTCCGCAACTGGGAGCTCCTGACGGCCACGCCCGATCCGGATGACAGGTGCCCCAGCGCCTGGCTGGATCGGAATTACGTGTACTACGGTCCTGACAAGGACTACATCTTCACGACGCAGGACGTCAGCGACCTGCTGACGGGCGACCCGATGCAGGTTGGCATCGGCGTCTCCGACATGTGCGACGTCTGGTACCTCGTCTATGGTAACTGCGCCGCTCATACGCCTTCGCCGTGGTTCGACAACGTGAGAGTGTACCGTTACCAGACGGTCGGTCCGCAGTGGTCGTGGCGCGATCTCGACATCTTCCAGGACAACTTCCCGGAAGTCGAGTTCAACCTCGAGAGCTACGTCCGCATCGACGCTGCGAACGACCTCCGCGGCAACGACGACCCGATCATCGATCCGGGCGACTCCGCCGTCGTGTCCTGCACGGCGCCTCTCGGCGGTGGCATCGATACCACCGCTGACGGCTGGCCGATGGTCTACTGCAATGTCCGCATCCGCTACATCGGCGATCCGCTGAATCCGAAGCCCGCCATCTTTGGGCCGACGGTCGCGGACAACACGACCTTCTACGGTCGTTACGACTCCGATGACGGCGTGTCGTGGACGAAGCTGCAGTGCGATTACGCTTCAGCCGGCGCCGGTATCGCCGAGGACAAGTACATGGTCGACATGAACGACTCGCTGCTCACGCGCGGGTACATCGTCGAGTACTACTTCGAGGCGAAGGACCGCAACGGCGAATGGTCGACGCTTCCGCGCACGGCCGACGAGGGCACCTTCTTCGAGATGACGGCCCTCCCGACCCTGGCGAGCGACGTTCTCTTCGTGAACGACATGCACTCGCGCGGCGGCATCATGGGAATCGAGTTCTGGTACTGGGATCCCGTGTTCAAGAACGTTCTTCCGGCCGAGAACTACCCTGACCGCTTCGACGTCAACAGCCCGTCGTCGCTGGTCAGCAACAGTCTCGGGTCTCGTGCGAAGAACTACCACCTGACCACCGCGTATCGCAAGATCTTCTGGGAAGGCGGCGACCTCGACGAGGGCGTCATCACCGACGGTACCACCGATACCGACAAATCGAACGACACCCAGGCGCTCATCGACTGGATGGAGTTCGCGCCCAACGACGTCGGTCTCTGGGTCGCCGGTGACCAGGCCGCTACCGACCTCAACAACTCCACGGCCGGAAGCGCCCTGTCCCTGCTGAACACCTACTGCGGTGTCGAATGGGTCGATGGGAGCTACTACGATCTCACCGGCGGCCGTCTGGCCGGCGGGACGATCACTCCGTTCGTGTACGCTCCGAACACGCCGAACAACCCCCTGTACCATACGACCTGGGGTGATTCCTTCTACGTGTTCGGCGGCTGCCCGATCATCAACTCCTTCGACGTGCTGGAGAAGACCTCCGGCGGCGAGTATGCACTCCAGTACCCGGATTACGGGGGCGAGTCGTACTACGCCGGTATCTTCAACACCGGCATCAACGACGGCGGATTCGACATCCGCACGATGTGGTTCGGCTTCTCGTTCGCCGCAATCCGCGACGTGACGTCCGCTTCGCCGACGATGGCCAACATCGTTGCCAAGGACATCATTTCCTGGATGCAGAACGACACCGAATCCGACATCACGGAAAGCGAGATCCCCAGGGCGTACAGCCTGTCGCAGAACTTCCCGAACCCCTTCAACCCGACGACCGAGATCCGTTTCGCTCTTCGGGCCAAGGGTAACGTTTCGCTGAAGGTCTACGACGTGGCCGGCCGCCTGGTCAAGACGCTCGCCAACGAGGTGCGGGACGCCGGTTCGTACAACGTGACCTGGGATGGCACCAACAACAGCGGTGTCAAGGTCGCGAGCGGTGTCTATTTCTACAAGATGGACACCAGGGAGTTCAACCAGACCAAGAAGATGGTCCTCCTCCGCTAGGACGAGGATCTCTTCGGGTCAGGCCCGATGCTCCGGGGCCGGGGGACACGACGTCCCCCGGCCCCTTCTCCGTTTCCCCCGGCACCGATCTCCGTCTTGTGCAACACCCGCCCGTGTAGTATATTCCCCATGCGGTCGATCGCGCCGGGAGGGCTGCCGCTCTCGGCCCCCGGCGGGAGTTTTCGATTGACAGAGAAAATCACAAATACTTATATTATCGCTAGATAATGAGGGATTGCCGCTTGAGTCGGGCACAATTCAGAGAAGGGTGGACATGAGACGCTCGAAGGCATCGATTGCGGTTGAGCTTATCCTGCTGTCAACGCTGGTACTACTCCTCATTCTTCCCGCGTGCCGCAAGGAGGCCGAACCGCTCGACAGGAACAGGGCCCCCGAGACGTTCCTGACCGTCGCTCCTCCCGAGACCACGGAGGCCGATTACCGGGTGCATCTCTTCTGGCACGGCGAGGACAAGGACGGCGTCGTCACGAGGTACATCTGGTTTCGCTCGGACACCGTCATGACCCTCGATCCGGACGGGGAACCCGACATCGAGATCCTCGACTGGAATCCGAGATCCCGGAAGGAAGACTACCTGCGCGGCACCTTCACCGCGAGAAACGACACGGAGTTCGTCTTCACCGGGTACGACAGCAGGTCGGGAGCGCTCCTCAACCGGCAGGCCTTCCATATCGCGTCCGTCGACGATGGCGGTCTCATCGATCCCACGCCGGCCCGCATACAGTTCTTCGCGCGCGTCAAGGGGATTCCCCAGGTGAAGTTCTGGATCGATCTGCCCACCGAGGATCTGAAGCCGTACAATCCGGCCCAGCTCGACACGGTGGCGATGTACAAGCCATTCTCGATCAGGTTCACCGCGTCGACGATAAACAATATCGTGACCGGGTACCGATGGATCTATGCCGGCACGATCTACCCCGATGTCGACATGAACGGCGTGCCCGAATGGCACATACCGCCGCCGGATACGCTCGATATCCCGCTGGCCAACGTTGGAGAGGATGCCCTCTCGAGCGGCGATTTCTATTTGCGCGTCATCGCCCGGGACGAGGCCGGCGCGATGTCGAAGGCGGATATCGTGACGGGGGAGGGCGCGTGCCACGTCATCGTCAACCACGATCCCGACACGCGCGTCCTCCGCGGCGAATGCCAGGCCCGCATGAGGGACGGGCGCGACACGACGATCGTCATCACCTACGATCAGTTCCTCGACGGGATCCCCGATACCCTGCCCTACAATTCGCTGCTCAGGATGACATACGAGGGGTGGGACGACCAGCGGGATTCCCTCGAATTTCCGCCTCCCAACGAGGTGCCCATCCGCTTCCAGTTCCTCTTCGACCGCACGGGCAAGGCCGAGGATGGCAGCATCAGCGCCTACCGGACGCCATGGCTGCCGACCGCCCGGGCGGAGGACACCAACAAGTACGACGACGTCGATTCGACGACGATGCGCATCGGCACGTACGGGTACGACTTTTTCGTGCGCTCCTTCGACGAGCAGTACCGCGCGGACGGAACGCCGGCCCAGGTGCGCTTCTGGGGCAACTTCCCGCCGAAGATCGACAACGTCCAGCTCAAGATCGACCAGATTCCCGCCGTCCCGGGCCTCATCCTGCGGGATGTGCCGGGAGACACGCTCTATGTGGGCACGGTCGTGACCATACCGAACGACGACACGCTCAGCGCATACCGGCAGGACGTCGACGAGGCGAATGCCGCCATCAGGCTCTATTACCGCTTCTACATCACCGCGGGCGGCGAGGACGACTGGCGCGACCCGCCCGGATCGGGCATCAAGGGCTGGAAGTACAGGCTCGACGGCCCCGAGGATTACTATTTCCGGAACGAGAACGAGTGGATCTACGACAACGACGTCGACACGCTCTACCAGGAACTCGAGATGCGAATCATCTACCCCGCCATCGATCTCGGAGGAGGCAACTGGGTCATCGACGAGGCCAACATCGAGGCACCCGGATTCTTCGGGCCGCAGACCTTCGTCCTGAAGGCCAAGGACATCAGGGTTACCGACCGGTTTGCCGAAGGCATCCGCGGCGTGAGTCCGGTGTACGAGGGCGATGTGCTCGTGGCGCCCGGGGCATGGGTGGAAGTCATCCGATCACCCGAGAACTATGCCAAGATCGCTGAATATTCGGCCCCACTGTACATCAAGCTGGTGAAATAGCCACATCGGGGTTCCTCGCCGGGAGCGGGGGGCGCGCAGGAGGTTTCGAGAGCCATGAAACGCAGGACGCTGAAAACGGCCGCAGGCCTGTTTCTTCTCATCGTCGCCCTTCTCGCGGGATGTTCGGAGGAGTTCACCGGCGATCCCGATGAAAACATTCCGCCCGAGATATGGCTTTCGAGCGGACCGGTGGAAGGGGATACGACCGGCTACCAGGTGCATTTCTACTGGAGCGGCTGGGATCCCGACGGCGAGATCGAGTTCTTCGAGTTCGTCGTCGCCGAGGTGCTCCCGGGGGGATTCAATCCGGAGGATACGACGGGTCTGGACAAATGGATCAGGACCACCGTGCACGACAGCGTCATCCGCGTTCCGGCCAACGAGAATCCCAGCCCCTACAACCCGACCGACCCGGGTGATTCGATCTTCGTCCGCTACGATCTGACGCATACCTTCTTCATCAGAGCCGTCGACCAGCAGGGCAACCGCTCGAAGCCCGCGCACCGGTCCTTCACCGCCTGGACGATCGCGCCCTTCGCGACGATAACGGCGCCCGTATCGAACAATCCGGAGAGTCCGCAGAACTACAGCACGGTCATCACGTTCCGATGGGAGGGGCGCGATCCGATCGACTCGAAGTCGAACTCCCAGGATCCCGATTCGATCAGGTACATCCTGTCGAAGAAGATCAAGCCCGACGGGACCTACGACGGCACGGCAGCCAATATCGTGGGCCTGTTCAATCGATATCCGGCGGCATACGAGAAATTCTATTCGCCCTGGATCAGTTACCGCGCTCCGGAGGATTCCGGCCGCTCCACGATCATCGGGGACGACGAGATCCTGGAGACGAAGATCTACTATTTCTTCGCCGTCCAGGCGAAGGACGAGGCGGGGGCCGTCACGCCCATCTTCGAACGGGGCGTGAACTACCGCGAGTTCCG
Source organism: Candidatus Krumholzibacteriota bacterium (assembly GCA_016931295.1). Taxonomy (NCBI): domain Bacteria; phylum Candidatus Krumholzibacteriota; species Candidatus Krumholzibacteriota bacterium. The sequence goes on along the minus strand of JAFGEZ010000010.1, from coordinate 17,253 downwards.
GGTGTCGGTGCCGGAGGGCGGCGGACCGCTTCTGACCGTGACGGAACAGTTCCTCGGCTCCTTCCTCTTCAAGGGGGATCTGGCGAACCCGGTCAAGAAGGAACTGCCGCCCGGCGTCCAGTTCAAGTTCAAATGGGAGGCGAGCGCCGCGGAATACGGCGGAGAGATCGTCGGCTACCGGTACGGGTGGGATGTGGAGGATCTCAGCAATCCCGACGACTGGGAATCGGCGATCAGTATCTACAATCGGGAAGCGCCGGTCCGCACGTACTATTCGGGAACGCATACGTTCTACATAGAAGCGTGGGACAACGGCAACCGCCGGACACTGGCGCAGATCGTCGTCGAGATCATCCCGTTCACGATGGAACGCAACCTCTTCTTCGTCGACGACTTCAATTCGGACGACAACCCGAAGCTCCTCCGCGAGATGCCGACGGAGACCGAGCACGACCAGTTCTGGTTCAACTACACCAGCCAGGTAGCGGATTTCGTCCCGGACCGCGACATCTACGACTGCCAGGCGAACAACATCAAGGCGCCGCGCATTCGTGACATCGCCAAGTACAAGAATATCATCTGGGTCTACTCCTCCTCCTCGGACGCGTTCTCGACGATCGTCGTCTTCACGCCGGAGGGGAACGTGGTCCAGGGGGGGACGACCGCGCTCAACTACCTCTCGCTCTTCCTCGCGAAGGGCGGGCACCTCTGGACGCTCGGCCGTTCCGAGCGGGCAGGCGGTCTCGCATCGGCATTCGCCGCGACGCCGCTCTTCCCGGCGTCCTTCAAGTTCGACCACGATTACCGGAACAACGAGGATACGAGCGGCGTGAACTGCATGCCCTACCGTGACTACTGCATCCGGGCCGTCGACAAGGTGATGGGATCCTTCCAGAACGACCCCGACGAGATGCCGCCGGACTTCCTCCGCTCGCTCTCCCGCGACGCGATGCGCCTCGCCGTCAAGGATCCGGGCGATCCGCTCACGGCGATGTACCCCGGCCTTCCCGACTCGCTGACCCTCTGGTCGTACGTGACCGAGCCGGGCATGTTCTTCGATCCGAGCAAGCGCGGGTTCTACTATGCCGAAGTCTACGATCCCCAGTATTATTTCGATTTCAAGCTCATCAACGGATCGCTTCCCTGCTATCATGCGATGTATCGCATGCGCGCGGTGAACACGCAGTCGCTGATCAACGACGCGGCGGTCGCGGTATGGATCAGCAAGTACAACGATGTCATCCCGGAGGTCCAGTCCGGGCTCGCCGTCGCGGCGAACAGTTTCCACTTCGGCATCCCGCTGTGGTTCTTCAACAGGAACCAGGTGGGGCGTATCGTCGACGTCGTCTTCGACGAATGGCAATTGCCGCGGGCGGAACCGGATTGATGATCGCATTCCGAGTGAGACGAACAAGGAGGACAGACAATCGTGCGTCGACCGGTTGAGGTGTTGGTGGCTATTCTTTTGCTCGCGGGCGCCATGTGCGGTCCTGCGGCGAGCCAGACCGCGGTGATCGATACGCTCGAACTCGTTCCTCTCCCGCCTGATTCGATGTATCTGCGGCGCGACGGGGCGGAGATCGTCATCGGCTGGTATCCTCCGCCGGATTCGACGGGAGCGGTCATCGGATCGTACGATTTCCGCAACTGGTTCGGGGTCCACTCGGTCAACGAGGGCTCGCGAGTCACGCTTTCGGGGGCCTATATCGGAAACGTCGACCTGACCCTCAAGTTCGAGAAGGTCTTTCCCTCGACGGCGCCGGTCGTCATCGGCGGCTCGTCGCCCGCCGACACGTCGATCAGGATCTTCGCCTCCTTGATCGATCCGCGGAACCGCACGTACACGCAGACATTCAACATCGGGACGAACCATTACACGCCGGGGACGCCGGTCGACGTCATCCTCAGGACCGAGGACGAACCGAGGCTCACGATCGATACGGGCATCTCGGTCGCGTTCGGCGAAGGCGTCGTCGACACGAGTCTCGTCGGCGGGCTCGCCTCCTTTACGCTCGATCTGCAGGATTTCGAGGGATTCCACGTCTTCCGCGGCCTGTCTCCCTTTCCGAGCGAGATGACCTCCCGGGTAGAGCTCTCCAAGGAAGACGGGTATATCGGGTACGAGGCGGATTTGGTCTATTTCAGCGAGTGGCCGAAGATCGACGATTTCGGCCGTCCCTACTACGAATGGGTCGACAAGAACGTCTACGTGGGATTCACCTATCACTATGCCGTCACGACCTACGATCGAGGCTACTTCAAGGGATTCTTCCGCCACAACAAGTGGGACAGCTACGTCTGCGAGGATCCCGATTTCGGATACTACTACGATCCCCCCGAAGAGACGCTCGACTGCGAGGCAAGCGTGCAGTCGATCACGATGACGGTCGATACGGGCACCGACGTGAAGAAGATCTACGCCGTGCCGAATCCCTACCGGACGGGAACCTCCGCCGAGTCATGGCCCTATTACCACAACTTCCCGGACAACAGCATCAAGTTCTACAACGTGCCGGCCCAGTGCGAGCTCAGGATCTTCACGGTCTCCGGCGATCTCGTCTGGGAGACGGTGTTCTCGAGCGCCGGCGGGGAAGACGGCGTGATCACCTGGGACGTCAAGAACAAGGAAGGCCGCGATGTCGGCTCCGGCGTCTACGTCTACAAGGTGGAGGCCTCGAACGGGGACCACATGTACGGACGGATCGTCGTCATCAGGTGACCGTGGACGGATACTGCACGGGCCGCCGTCCTGCGGGACGGCGGCCCTTTTTTTCGGCCCTCGTCGCGAAGCGGCGGCTGAGGTCTTGACAGGAACCCGATTTCCTGAAAGCATGGCCTCGCCGGCCGGCGCGCGGCACCGAAGCACGCCGGTGACGGGTGGAGGCCGCCGGCGATGCGCGGAAGGAATGGAGAGTCGCACGTGATCAGGACGAATCGGGACAGGATCGTCGTGAAGGCCGTCCTCGGACGCGTCACGCATCCACGCATCCCGCTGAGGAATCCATGGCTCGTCGATCCCGCGGGTTGCGCGCATGTCAAGCCGGGGACGGGGGGGATCACCTACAACGTGATGGTCGGCGATTCAGCGTTCGATTTCGAGGGCGACCACGTGGAGCCGTGCGTCAGCATCGCCCACGAGGACACGGGGAAGGATCCGTCGACGACCGGCGGGCTGAGCATCCTGTCGTGCATCGGGAACGAGGCGCGCATCACGAGCGGAGCCGCTGCCGGCGGGAAGGGTATCGTGACGGGAAAGCACGGCGGCGTCGAACACGTCCTCGTCGATTTCCCTCCCGCGACGCTCGAGAAGCTCTCGATCGGCGATCGTATTCTCGTTCGTGCGGCCGGGCAGGGACTGTCTATTCCCGATCTGCCGGACGTCCACGTGATGAACATCGACCCCGCGCTTCTCGACGCATGCGGGATCTCGATCGAGAGCGGCCGGCTCGTCGTGCCCGTCGCGCACGTGATCCCGGCGACGATCATGGGATCGGGGGTCGGGTCCCGACACGCCTACAGCGGAGACTACGATATCCAGATCCCCGACGACGACGTCGTGCGGGAGCATGGATTGCAGTCGCTCCGGATCGGGGACGTGATCGCGATCCGCGACGCCGATTGCCGTTTCGGCCGGACCGTCAGGAAGGGCGCGATGTCGATCGGGGTGGTCGTGCACGGATCGTGCGTCACGAGCGGGCACGGCCCCGGCGTCACGGTCGTCATGACGACGGCCGGCGAAACGATGGTTCCCGAGATCGAGGGTTCAGCGAACATCGCGTCGTACCTCGGCATCGGCAGGGGACGGCGCAAGCCGAAGCGGCGGCAACGCCGCTCGACCGGGGGGTAGCAACGATGGCCGACTGGAAGAAGATCTTTCCCGAGCTCGAATGGATCGAGGACGATCGCCTGGCCGCCAGGGTCGCGGCGGTCTGGGAGGATGCCCTGACGCGCGGAGGCTGGAAGGCGAACGACCTCGACGGGATCCCCTTCACGCTGCTCGTCGACGCCGGAGGCGTGAACCTCGTCGATCATACCCGCATCGTGACGGCGCTCTGCAGAAACGCCGCCGCGGTGATGACCTCGCAGGGCGGGATCGAGCTCGACAACGATCTGCTCATCGCCGGCGCCCTGCTCCACGACGTCGGCAAGCTTCTCGAGTACCGGAAACGCGACGGCGCGATCGAGGTCTCGCGCAGCGGCAGACTCCTCAGGCATCCCCTGTCGGGCCAGGGCCTCGCCGCCCGGCACGATCTCCCCGAGGAGGTCTGCCACATCATCGCGGTGCATTCCCGGGAGGGCGAGAAGTCCTACCGCAGCCCGGAGGCGGTGATTCTCCACCACGCGGATTTCATCGCTTTCGAGACGGTAAAGGCGGTCCAGGCCGCCCCGCCGAAGGACTGATGACTCGAACGTTCCTCATTGCGGCGGGCATTTCGCTCGCGCTGCTTCTAGCGGCCGGGACGGCCGCGGTCCAGACGGTGCCGGGCGGAGACGACCGGCCGGCACCGGTCGGGCCGCGGCTCTCGGCGCTTCTCGAAACGGCCCGCCCCTCGGATGTCCTCTCCGTCTGGATATTCCTCTGCGAAGACCGTCCGCCGGATGCGGAAGCCCGCGTGTCCGGGCGGGCGACCCGACGGATCGCCAAACGGGGTGCCGTCGACGCGAAACGTTTGCGCATACGCCCGATCGACCGTGACGCCATCGTCCTGCTTCGTCCGCATCTCTGCCGGGTACGACACTGTTCCCGCTACTTCCGCGCGATCAGCGCCGATGCCCGCGCCGACGCGGTCGAATCGATCCGGCGCCTGCCGGTCGTGCGTGCGGTCGAGACGGTCGTCGCCCTCAAATCCCCTCTTCTTCCCGCCGCGCGACCGGTCGACGAGCCGGTGCAGACGGGGGAGGATCCCGTGACCGAGGATTACGGGGGGAGCGCCGAGCAGCTCGATCAGCTCGATCTTCTGCCGTTGATGGCGTCGGGGTGGGACGGGTCGGGGCGTTCCACCGGCCGGGAACCCGTGCTCGTCTGCGTCATGGATTCCGGTTTCGATCTCGACCACGATGCCCTCCGGCATATCGACGTCCGGGCCCGGCGCGATTTCGTGCAGGGAGACACGACGGTCGTGGACGGGCCGGGGGATCCCGACGGCCAGGACTGGCACGGAACGACCGTTCTCGGGACCATCGCGGGAGACCTGGCGGGGCGTATCGCCGGCCCGGCGCGGGGCGCGGCATATCTCCTCGCGAAGACGGAGGTCATCGGCTCCGAGACGACGATCGAGGAGGACAACTGGATCGCCGGGCTCGAATGGGCCGACAGCGCGGGCGCGGACGTGGTGACGAGCTCACTCGGCTACTACGTGTGGTACGATCCCGACGATCTCGACGGCGACACGGCGCTCTGCACGAGGGCGGCCGACATCGCCGCGGGCCGCGGGATCGCCGTCGTCCAGGCGGCGGGGAACTTCGGCGCCTACGGCGGACTGCTCGCGCCCGCCGACGGGGACAGCGTCATCACGGTGGGATCGGTCGATCGCGACGGCGACATCGCCTGGTCGAGCTCCCGCGGTCCGACGGCGGACGGACGGATCAAGCCCGACGTCGTCGCGCGCGGCGTCGAGGTCTTCACCATCGACGGCGAGACGTCGTCGGGGTACGCCCGGGCGAGCGGCACCTCCTACGCGACGCCCCTCGTCGCCGGCATCTGCGCGATCTTGCTCGAGATCCATCCGGACTGGGGGCCGATCGAGCTCCGGGACCGGTTGCGGTCCTCGGGGAGCAGGAGCGACGCCCCGGACAACGATTACGGCTGGGGCCTTCCCGACGCGGTTGCCGCCGCGGGCATCACCCCGACGGGGGTGCCCGAAGAGACGATCATCGCGCGCGGAAAGCCGAATCCCTTCCGGGAACGCATCGAATTCGAGTTCTTCCTGCCTCGGAACGAGCCGCTGACCGCCCGCGTCTATGACGCGGGGGGGAGGCTCGTGCGGTCGCTCAGCGAAGGGCGCCGCGTGGCCTGGAGCGGGCGCGTGACCTGGGACGGCAGGAACGATCGCGGCGAACCGGTCGCCTGCGGCGTCTACTTTCTCGACCTCCGGACGCCGACGCTCCGCAGGACGATGAAGACGGTGCGCGTCCAGTGAGCTGCAAGCGAGATTTCACTTGCGGACGCATCGGCCATTGGTGAGATTCACCTGAGGGCCGAACTGACCGAATACATGGTAATGCGTTGTGATACAATAGAATCGGAGGTGCCTGGTGGGGAAGAAGAATGTGTATTTCTTCGGCGGAGGATCGGCCGAGGGCCGAGCCGACATGAAGGATCTGCTCGGCGGGAAGGGAGCGAACCTGGCGGAGATGTCGAATATCGGCATCCCCGTCCCGGCGGGTTTCACCATCTCGACGGAGGTCTGCACGCATTTCTACGAGCATGACGGCGAGTATCCCGAGGGGATGCGCGGCGAGGTGGAGAAGGCCCTGAAACGGGTCGAGAAGGAGATGGGGGCGACCTTCGGCAACGCCGCCGATCCCCTGCTTCTCTCCGTCCGCTCCGGCGCCCGCGTCAGCATGCCCGGCATGATGGATACGGTCCTCAATCTCGGACTGAACGCGGAGACGGTCGAGGGTCTCGCGAAACGCTCCGGGGACGAGCGATTCGCGTGGGATTGCTTCCGGCGGTTCGTCCAGATGTACGGCGACGTCGTCCTCGGAATGAAACCCGAGGGCAAGGACGACATCGATCCCTTCGAGGAGATCCTCGGTGCGAAGAAGACGGAGGTCGGGGCCGAAAGCGACATCGATCTGGGCGTGGGCGATCTGCGCGACCTCATCGAGCGGTACAAGGCGATGATCCTCGATCGCGTCGGCGTGGCGTTTCCCGAGGATCCACTCGAGCAGCTCTGGAACGCCGTCGGGGCCGTCTTCAACTCCTGGAAGAACGACCGCGCCATCACCTACCGGCAACTGAACGGCATCCCCGACGAATGGGGAACCGCGGTGAACGTGCAGTCGATGGTCTACGGAAACCTCGGCGACGATTCGGGCACGGGCGTCGCCTTCACGCGCGACCCGGCGACGGGGGCCGACGTCTTCTACGGCGAATACCTGATGAAGGCGCAGGGAGAGGACGTCGTGGCCGGCATCCGCACGCCCCGGCCGATCAACCGGGCGCAGAAGGGCGACAGCGAGCTGCCGTCGCTCGAGGAGGAGATGGGCGGGATCTACGCGGAGCTCGACGGGATCCGCTCGAAGCTCGAGCGGCACTACCGCGACATGCAGGACCTGGAATTCACGATACAGAACGGCAGGCTCTGGATTCTCCAGACGCGGAGCGGCAAGCGGACCGGGTTCGCGGCCATCAGGATCGCGATCGACATGGTCCGGGAGAAGCTCATCGATCGCGAGGAAGCCCTCCTGCGGATCGAGCCCGAGCAGCTCAACCAGTTCCTCCAGCCCGTCTTCGATATCGACAAGAAGCGCAGGGCCGTCGACGATGGCCGCCTCGTCGCCCGCGGGATCAACGCCGGTCCCGGCGCGGCGACGGGAAAGGTCGTCTTCAACGCGGCGGATGCGGAGGAACGGGCGGCGGCCGGCGACAAGGTGATCCTCGTCAGGATCGAGACGAGTCCCGAGGACATACGCGGCATGAGCGCCGCGGCCGGGATCCTCACGTCGGCCGGCGGGGCGACCTCGCACGCCGCGCTCGTCGCGCGGCAGATGGGCAAGGTGTGCGTCGTCGGGGCGAAGGATCTCGTCGTCGATTACCGGAAGCGTACGATCACGGCGAACGGAAAGACGATCAGGGAGGGCGAGGCGATCTCGATCGACGGCACCGCCGGCGAGGTGTACGCCGGGGAGATCGATACGCGCCCGTCGGAGGTCGTGCAGGTCGTCCTCGACGAAACGCTCGACAGGGATGCTTCCGCCGTCTACCGGGATTTCGAGGAGTTGATGGCCTGGGCGGGGGAGATCAAGAAACTCGGCGTCCGCGCGAACGCGGATCGGCCCGGGCAGGCGGCGACGGCGGTCGCATTCGGGGCGGAGGGGATCGGTCTCTGCCGGACCGAGCACATGTTCTTCGAGGGAGACCGGATCGACACGGTGCGCGAGATGATCCTGGCCGATGATCTTGCCGGGAGAAAGAATGCGCTCGACAGGCTGCTCCCGATGCAGCGGGAGGATTTCCGGGGGATATTCGAGGCGATGGGCGGACGGCCCGTCACGGTGCGGACCCTCGATCCGCCGCTTCACGAGTTCCTTCCCCACGACGAGAAGGAGATCGCCGCGCTGGCGCGGAAGATGGGCGTCGACGCGGAAAGACTCGCCGAGAAGATCCATTCCCTCAGGGAGGCCAACCCGATGCTCGGTCACCGGGGCTGCCGCCTCGGTATCGTCTATCCCGAGATCACCGAGATGCAGGCACGGGCGATCTTCGAGGCCGCCTGCGACGTCGTCGAGTCCGGAGGCGCGCCGAGGCCCGAGATCATGATTCCCCTCGTCGGGCACGTCCGCGAGCTCGAGCTGCAGGCAGCGGTCGTCAGGCGCGTCGCGGCCGAGGTGATGAAGAGCCGCGGCGTCGAGATGGACTATCTCGTCGGAACGATGATCGAGATCCCCCGCGCGGCGCTGACCGCCGACGAGATCGCCGGCGAGGCCGAGTTCTTCTCGTTCGGCACGAACGACCTCACGCAGACGACCTTCGGCGTGAGCCGCGACGACGCGGGCAAGTTCCTCGGTGAATACCGCGAACAGAAGATCTGGGACAGCGATCCCTTCCAGAAGCTCGACCAGGCCGGCGTCGGCGCGCTCGTCCGCATCGGCGTGGAGAAGGGGCGCGGCGCGAAGCCGGAACTCAAGATCGGGATCTGCGGGGAGCACGGCGGGGAACCGTCCTCGATCGAGTTCTGCCATGGGACGGGATTCGATTACGTGAGCTGCTCGCCCTTCCGCGTGCCGATCGCCATCGTCGCGGCGGCGCGGGCCGCAGTGGCGGGCGGGATGGAAGGCCGATGATCGACGCCGCGGACGGGATCGAGACGGAGGCTCGCGGGCGGAGTGTCCTTGTCGAACGCTCCGCCCGCCGCGTGTTCGTCCTGTACGCGGCGGCGGTGGCGTCGTCGTCGGTGTTCGTCGCCCTCGCGGGCAGGGCGGGTCTCGGTGTTCGCATCGCCGCCTGGACCCTTCCGGCGATCGGTCTTCTCGGCGTCTTCACGATCCGGCGGCGCGACCTGGTCTGCGGCGCAAACGGCGCGCCGGCCGACTTTTTCGGAGTGCCGAACGCCCTCACCGTACTCCGTATCCTCCTCGTTCCCCCCTTCCTCGTCCTCTTCTTCGACGGGGCGGTGGTCGCCGGGACGATACTGTACGCGGTCGCCGCCCTCACCGACGTGGCGGACGGGATGATCGCGCGCCGGACGGGGTCGACGACGCGGTACGGGCTTCTCCTCGATCCGGTCGGCGACATCCTCTCGACCTTCGCCGTCTTCACCGTCCTCTTCGTCCGCGGCGTCGTTCCGTTCTGGCTTTTCATCCTTCTCGCCGTCCGGTATACTCAATTCTTCGCCGGGTTGTACGTCCTGCGGCGGCTCCGGGCCCTTCCGCGGCTCCGCGCCACCGCGGCGGGAAAGGCGGCGGGAGTCGTCCAGGCGGTAGGGATCGTGATCCTTCTGGCCGGGATGGTGCAGGACGTGGTGCCGGTCGATCGCCTGCGTCCGTTCCTGTTCGCCGTGATGGGAGCGGCATTCGGCGCCGTCATCGTCTCGCAGACGGTCATCGGCCTGATCGCCCTCCGGGGGCGAGGAGGTAACTGAATGGATTTCAGCGGCGACCTGGGGGTTCTCGAACCCGCCATCCTCTTCCAGATCGTCAACATGGCGGGACTGACGGGGAAACTGAAGCTCGTGGCGACGGACAATCTCGCCAGTTTCTATTTCCGCGGCGGCGATCTCGCCTACGCGACGATAGACACGCGGAGACGGAAGATCGGCGACGTTCTCGTCGAGCAAGGCCTGATCACGAGGAAGGTCCTCGACGAAACGCTCGCCTCGAACCGCGGCAGGACGGGCAACCGGATCGGCAACGTGCTCATCGAGGCCGGTTATCTCGAGTACGAGGCCCTCGCGACGGCGATCCAGGAGCAGATCAAGGAAGTCGTCTACACGGTGCTGCCCTGGACTGTCGGACAGTTCGCCTACTTCAACCTCGTCGAGCCCGAGGACGAGGACATCCTGCTCGACATCAAGATGGATCATCTCATCCTCGAGGGGCTCAAGCGGCTCGACGAATCCAGGAATCGCCGGGAGCGATGAGACGCCTGTCCGTCCTGACGTTGCTGCTTCTGTCCACCGCGGCGCAGGCCGCGGCGGCCGAGCCGTTCGGTGTCGCCTCGGCCGGCGCCCGGAGCCAGGCAATGGGCGGCGCATTCGTCTCGCTCGCCGACGACGCGAGCGCGCTCTTCAGCAATCCGGCCGGTCTCGTCCTCTCCGGGGCCTCCTGCGTCTGGGGTGACTACGCGGAGCCCCGCGGCGTCGGATCGCGGGGGGAGGGGAGACTCGGCGCCGTTCTCCCGCGCGGAGCCACCGTCTTCGGCGTCTCGGGCTACCGCCACGCCCTGGACGGGCGGACGAGGAACATCCTCGTCGCCGGCGTCGCACGCAACCTCGTCGAAGGCACGCAGGGATCCTTTCTCGCCGTCGGCGTCACTTTCAAGATCGGCCGCCTGCTCGCGGACCGGGAATGCTCGGTCTGTCCCGGCCGCGAAGCGGACACGCATCCGTCGGGCGACATCGGGCTCGTCATCCGGCCGTTGCCGTTCGTCTCGTTCGGATACGCCGTCGAGACGGTCGTCGAGAGCGATTTCGATGCGGGAGAAGCGCGGGAATCCTGGGAACGCGCGGGCCGTCTCGGCATGGCGTGGCTGTGGGAGGAGAAGGTCACGATCGCCGTCGAGCGCGAATCGCGGGGCGGGGAGACGACGATCCGGTACGGAGTCGCCGTTCGCGCGTCGTGGGGGATCGAGCTGATGGGAGGCGTCATCGGTAAATCCCGCATCGCCGGCGGCGTCCGCTGGAGCGCAAACCGGCTGCGCCTGGGAGCGGCCTTCGAGCAGGCAAACGAGGACGTCTCCGGCCGGGTCACCCTCGAGCTGTTTCCGACGGGGCGGAAGGAGGGGTTCGGCGGGTGAGACCGACGGCCGCAGCGAAAGTGCTGTTTTTCTGCGCGGTCGCGGTCGCGGTCGCGGCCCCGGCCCCGGCGTCGGCCGCGTTCCCGGCGGTCGTCGATTCGACCGCGTCGTTTCGCTGGCAGGCGCATCTCGCCGAGCGGTTGCGGCTTCGCGAGGGATCCGCGCCCGTGCCGTGGACGGAGGATCCTGGCACGGCCTGCGATTCCGACCGGCTCGCCCTCATGGCGCATGGCCGGCGCGGCGAACTCGACCTCTTCCTGAAGGGAGCGGCGGGGTGCAACCCGGATGCCGGTGGGGAAGGGGCGTTCATTCTCGACCAGGGCCACGTCGGCTGGATGGGCGCGGGCGGGGCGATCCGTGCGCGGTGCGCACTGCGGGAGCGGGTGTTACGCGATTCCCACCGTCTCTTCCAGGTCCTCTCGGACGACGCGCCGTACGTCTACGGACGCGCGGAGGGTTTCGCGCTCGATGTCGCCACCGGTGAGGCCTTCCGGCTGTCCGCGAGGCGCCTCGTCTTCCGGGACGAAGCGGCCGTCGTCCTGGACGGCGGTCTTCCCTCCTTCGGCGGAAACGGCGATGACGTGGCGACGCTCCGGGTCGAGGGCCGGTCGAGACGGGTCCGTCTCGGTTTCCTGGCGATGGAATCCCGGCGGGCGACGAGCGGGATGACGGTGCTGTACGACGGCATCCGGCGGCGTTACGGCGCGACGGGCGACCGCGTGCTGATCGGGCTGGACGGATCGATCGACATCGCCGGGCTGACCGTCACTGCGGAACTTTTCCGGTCGGCCGCGGGCCGCTGGGACGACATCGGCGGGAATTTTCTGGGGATTGACGCCGAAGGTGGCTCCTTCGACAGCCCGGGAGGATTCGTGGGCGAGGAGGGAGCCGCCGCCGTCGAGATCGACGGCATCGCCGTGTCCGCGGGCGGCATGGGGGAGATCGGCGCCGTGCCGGCCTGGCGGGTCGTCGGAGAGGGGTTCCGGAACGATCTGGGGGAGATGCCGCGCGGCATCGTCGAGTCGAGCGTCACGTCGTGGTGGCGGCATCCGACGCGCGAGGCGATCGCCGTGGTCGAAGCGGGGGAACTCCGGCCCCGGGCAGGCGGAGAGGGGCTTCTGCGGGCGTCGGCGCGCCTGCGCGCCCGCCTGCGGGGCGGGCTCGACGTGACCGGCGGGATCGCCGCGGCGGAAGGAAAACGACCGTGGTACGTTCTTTCCATCCTCGACGACGGCGGCAGGGCGCGGACGCTCGCGACGGCCCGCGTCGACGACGAGAACGGACGGGCGCGCTTCTCCTTTCTCGGCGCGGGATGGATGAATGTCGGCCGCGCCCTCACCGCGCGGGGCACGATCTATCTCGCGCGCGCGCGGCACGGGTACTATTCAATCGGCGCCGAGTACCGGCCAGACGAACGGTTTCTCTTCTCGATCGATTACGGCACCTTCGACGTCTTCTCGGCGACCGGCATGCGGATCGAACGGTCGATGCTGGTCGATTCATCGACGCCGCTCCCGGTATCCGGGGAGCGGATAACGATCGGCGCGAGGATATGGTTCGGAACGCTCTGATACGGCATGTCTCGATTGCGGTCGCCGCGGCCGCCTTCTGGGTCGCCGCCCCCGGCGCGGCAGGGGCGGGCCTCGTCGTGGACGAGGAGGAAACCGTCTTCTCGATCGCGGCACCGGGCGCGGAACGCGTCTTTCTCGTCGGCGACTTCAACGCCTGGAATCCCACCCTTGACCGGATGGTGGCGCGCGACGGTATCTTCCAGATCCGTCTCTTCCTCCTTCCCGGCAGGTACCGGTACCGGTTCGTCGTCGACGGGCAGAGCCTCGCCGACGACGACAATCCGCACCGCGACGTCGACGGGAACTCCTTCTTCATCCTCGCCGAGACCGCGGCGGGGTACGAGATCCTCTTCGCCGAGCCGGGGAGGCCGGCGACCACGGGGATCGAGACGGCCTTCGACGGGTCCGTCGCCGTACACGGAGTAAGCGACCGGGCGTCACTGCTCGCGGATGCGCGCGTGCGGGCAAGAACCGGAATGGGAGGGGAGGGGATCTTCCGGGCCGGGGTGGATTATCGCGTGGACGATGGAGCGGGCAGGGGATACCTGATCGAGGGATGCGCCTCCTGGCCGCTCGGCGACGGGTGGATTCGCGGTTTCACGCGCCGGTCTGATTTGGGCTTCGGCGATCCGGCCGCCCTGTTCGGGACGGTCGGTCCCTGGGAATATCCCGTCGGGCTCTTCTGCCGGGGTGCGGGCGCGCGGATCGTCCCCTTCCCCGGACTCGCCGGCGAGGTCGTCTACGCGAGCCGCATCGACGGACGCAGGGAGGTCCTCGTGCCGGGCGCGGCGGCGACGACCTCGGTCGAGATGCCGGCGGGGCCGTTTTCCGGCAGGACGCGCCGCGGGTCCGACATGATCGGCGTGTCGCTCGAAGGCGGCGATGACCCGGTGACCATCCGGTGGCTCGCCCGCTACGACCGCCGCATCGCCGGCGAAGGCGGGGAGTTCTCCATCTCCGTGCCGGCATGGGGGCGGTTCCACGAGACCTTCGCCGCCACCGGCGGGTGGCTCAGCCTTCGCGGCCTAGGCGGGATCGTCGTCGAGGCGGAATATCTCTCGGGGAGATCGACGATCGAGGCCGAAAACTTCCTTTCCGGCGAAACGGGCGACGAGCGGCTGGATCGCGACGAGGGACGGCGATTCGTCATCTCGCTGCGTGTCGAGTGCGGCGGATTCGACGGCAGCGTCACGATGGAGCGGACGACGATCGACGGGCCGACTGATCTCCGGGAGCAACGGCCGGAGGGCGCCGCCGACGTCGTCGGGGCCGATCTGCGGTTCGGGCCGCCGGGGCGTCGAGCGCGTCTCGCGGCCCGGCTCGAGCATTTCTCCGCGGAAAACACCGGAGAGGTCTTCTGGCTCGAGGGGCGGAATCCCTGGCTCGACGGCGATCGGTTGACGATCGGGCGGCTGCCGTTCCTCGGGTCGCGGCGCGTTTGCGAGTTGCTCGCCGGCTTCGGCGGCGAGCCGCCGACGGCCGGTCTTCCCGACGGCCACGGGGCCCGGGTGGACGTCGCCCGGCGGGGGGATCTTTGCTCGGAATCGGTCACCGAGGCGCTCGCCGCCGTCTGGGTTTGTCTGCCCCGTGGAATCGGCCTGATTTTGGATGGGCGATGGGTCGGCTACGAGCTCGACGGATTCGACGATTCCTTTCTCGACATGTACGCGGGGCTGATCCTGCCCCTCGGTTCGCGCGGCTGGTGCACGCTGGGCGCGGGGCGCGATCCGGTCGTTTTCGATCGCTGGACATGGTCCTTCGAACGGCGCGGTCGAAACGAGTTCCTCGCCGGACGGGGGCTGTACGAGATGGCGGGGGCCGGGGACCGCGACGCCCTTCTCGAAACACTGGCGGCCGCGGAAAAGGAACTCGCCTCGGGCGCGGTCTTTACCTTTGAAGCGGGGTTCCGATTCTGATAGCATCGACGCGAAGAATGAACCTGCACAGACGCAGCCGCCTCGCCGTCGCGGCCACGATCGCCCTCCTGACGCTCGCTTCGTGCGGGCGGTACCTCGAGGCGCGTCTCGATTCGCCCGGCATCCGCGGGGAGACGGTGACCTTCCGGTTCCGGAGCCCGTCGGCCCGCACGGTCCAGGTGGCGGGGGATTTCAACAACTGGGGCGCCGGGGATGCCGCAACGGGAGAGGTGCTGGTCGGACTGATGCGCCGGGGCGAGGAGGGCGTCTGGGAGCTCTCCCTGCGGCTGCCGTCGGGCCGATACCGGTACCTTTTCCTCGTGAACGAGGTCGCTTATGTCCTCGATCCGGCGAATCCGCGGATCGTCCCCGATGGGAGAGGAGGGAAGGCCGGTCTTGTGATCGTGCCGTGACCATGAATGCACATGCGCCTGCGGCGTGCGCCGCACTCGTTTTCCTGGCCCTGATCCTCGTCGCCGGATGCGGATCGGGTTTTCCCGACTGGGAACGCGGCGTCGATCCCCGCTCCGGCCCGGAGATCACCCCGGAGGGGGTCCGGTTCATCCTCTACGCGCCGGACATCGACGCGGTCGCCGTCGCCGGGGACTTCAACAACTGGTCGACCGTCGCCGACCCCCTGTACGATCGGGAGACCGACGGTCTCTGGACGATCACCATCCCGCTCGAGCCCGGTCGCTACGAGTACAAGTTCTATGTCGACGGCGAGAAATGGACGCCCGATCCCGGCAATCCGGAGCGTGTCGACGACGGCTTCGGGGGATTCAATTCCGTCCTCGTCGTCGAATGAGGTCCTGCGCAGGCATATTTATATTGAAATCATATTGTTAGAGGTGTCCGTGGCGTTGCATTCTGCACCGGCGAATGAAAATCTGCCACCGGTCCGCGAATGGGCGGCGCAAGGCGCCCTCCAACTCGGTCCGACGGCGGAATACGACCGGTCGGGACAGGACGCATCGATTGACGGTGGTAAAAACATCCGCGCTTTTGTATCATAACGCGTTACGGCGGGTCCGCCGCGCGGGGCGGCATGGGAGGCCCGCCCGGAAGGCCCCCCCGGCGGGGAGGCCGGGAGGCCCCCCGGGGTCCGGGACGGTTCGCGCTTCCTTCTGGCATATGACTTGCGCCCACAAGGAACGATATGATGACACGCGCGCGATCGACATACGCTGACCTTCCCCGCGGCGCGGCGGCCGTTTTTCTCGTCGCGACGGTCCTGGCCGTCCTGTGGCCGGCGGTCGCGTGCGCCGTTCCCGGAAGCGGCACGGCCGCGATCGATCCATCGGGAGCGGTATCGGCCGGATCGCTCGGCACGTGGACCATCACGTACACGGCAACCGAGGCCTTCTCGCACGGAACGGTCGAACTGACGATCCCCCCCGGCTGGTCCCTGCCGCAGACAACCGACGGTTTCCTCGAAGGATACGTCACCGTGTCGAGCAGCGGCACGCTCGGCCTGCCGCCGGCGAGCGTGACGGGCAGGCAGATCTCCGTCGCCGTCGACACCCTCGACATCGGGGGGACGGTCACGATCGTATACGGGAGCATCGCCGTTTCCGTCGACGGAAGGGCCGAGGCCCAGACCTCGGTCGAGGATGACGTCGTCTTCGCGACCGCTTCCGATCCGGCCGGGACGTCGGGCGCGCCCATCGCGTCATCGCCGATCGTCGACGTCGTCGCGGCGAGCGTCGACCGGCTCGTTTTCCTCACTCCGCCGCGGTCGATCGAAGCCGGCGGGGAAAGCGACGTCGTCCGGATCGGCACCCAGGACGCCTATGGAAACCCGAGCCCCGTCCTCTCCGATCAGACGATCGATCTCTCGTCGACATCGCCCACGGGCGCCTTCTCCGCATTGCCCGGAGCCGGCTGGAGCGGAATCTCGTCGGTGACGATGCTCGCCGGCGAGGACACCGTCTCCTTCTTTTGCCGCGACACGGCCGTCGGCACGCACGATATCTCTGTCGCGGCGTCGGGCCAGTCGTGGACGGGAGCCGTCCAGGAGCTGGTCGTCGACGCGGCCGCTCCCTTCCGGCTCGTCGTTTCGCCGACGGATACGATGGTGACGGCCGGCGAATTCGCGCGGTTCAGTATCTCGGTGGAGGACGTCTACGGCAACCCGAGTTCCGTGACGAGCGATCAGACGATCTCGCTCCTCGCGGCGGCGGGCTCCTTCTATGACCCGGGAAATCACGCGACCCCAATCGCCCAGGCGATCGTCCCGACGGGAACCGCCTCGGCGTCGGTCGACTACCGCCACACGGCGATGAACGCGACGCTCGGATACTTCCTGGCGTTCATCGACAACGACGGCTCGGCCCCCAGCCTCGAATCGGCGACGACGACCGTCTACGTCGACAACGCGGAGGCGGACACGCTTGTCTCCGGCGTCGAAGTCGCAGGTGGACCGGTGACGGCGGACGGCATCGACGAGGCGGCGGTCTCCGTCACCGTGCGCGACGCGTTCGACAATCCCGTCGACGGCGTGGCGGTGACGATCGAGGCGACGGACACCGGCGGTGGCAACGCGTACACGCAGCCGGCCGGCGTGACGGGCGCGGACGGGGTGGCC
>JAFGEZ010000009.1 GCA_016931295.1 Candidatus Krumholzibacteriota bacterium | reverse complement strand
TCTTCCGCAACGAGGTCTCCGAAGACTGGCGGGGGATGCGGACGGAGGCGATGACGCTGCTGCAGAAGGAATCGGACCTCAACGAGCTCGTGCGGCTCGTCGGCGTCGACGCCCTCTCGGGACAGGACCGCATCGTCCTCGAGACGGCGAAGATGATCCGTGAGGATTTCCTCCACCAGTCGGCGTTCGATCCGGACGACGCCTACACGCGCCTCCTCAAGCAGTACCGGATGCTGGGCGCGATCATGGAGGTTTATCGCGCGAGCGCGCGGGCGCTGGAACGCGGCGTGCCGGTGCGCAAGCTCCTCGACCTCCCCGTGCGGGAGAAGATCGCCAGGATGCGCCTCGTCAAGGAGGACAGCCTCGACGAGTTCGACGCGATCCTCGCGGACATCGAGACCGAGATCGCCGAGCGGTCCGCCGAGGCGCGCTCGGTCGAGACGGAATGACGGGCAGACGAGAGACAGATGACGACAGGGGAAGAGAGGTAGCCTGATGGTGACTGAATATTCGACGATCGAGGAGATCACCGGACCGCTGGTGCTGCTCGGCGATGTCGATCACGCCACGTACGAGGAGGTCGTCGAGGTCGAGCTTCCCGACGGGGAGATCCGGAACGGGCGGGTTCTCGAGGTCGATCGCCGGCACGTGCTCGTGCAGCTCTTCGAGGGCACGCGCGGCGTCGACATCGCGAAGACGAAGGTGCGGTTTCTCGGGCGCGGGCTCGAGCTCGCCGTCTCGCCGGACATCCTCGGACGGATCTTCAACGGGCTCGGCGCGCCGATCGACGACGGCCCGAAGATCGTCCCCGAGAAACGGCTGGACATCAACGGGAACCCGATCAACCCCTACGCGCGGGTCTATCCCCAGGAGTTCATCCAGACGGGGATATCGGCCATCGACGGGCTCAACACCCTCGTCCGCGGGCAGAAGCTCCCGATCTTCTCGGGATTCGGGCTGCCCCACTCGGAACTGGCCGCGCAGATCGCGCGCCAGGCGACGGTGCCGGGCGCCGAATCGGCGTTCGCGATCGTCTTCGCCGCGATGGGGATCACCTTCGAGGAGGCCAACTACTTCATCCGCGACTTCCAGGAGACGGGCGCGATGGAGCGGGTGGTCCTCTTCGTCAACCTCGCCAACGACCCGACGATCGAGCGCATCGCCACGCCGCGGACCGCTCTCACCGCGGCCGAGTATCTCGCCTTCGAGCGCGGGATGCACGTGCTCGTCATCATGACCGACATGACGAACTACTGCGAGGCTCTTCGCGAGGTTTCCGTCGCCCGCAAGGAGATCCCGGGGCGGCGCGGCTACCCGGGCTACCTCTACACCGATCTCGCCTCACTCTACGAGCGCGCGGGGCTGCTCAAGGGCGAGAAGGAGGGGGAGGTGCAGGAGGGATCGATCACGCAGATCCCGATCCTCTCGATGCCGGACGACGACAAGACGCATCCCATTCCCGACCTCACCGGCTACATCACCGAGGGGCAGATCATCCTCGACCGTGTCCTGCACCGCAAGGGGATCTACCCGCCGATCAACGTCCTGCCGAGCCTGTCCCGGCTCCGGGACAAGGGGATCGGCGAGGGGCGCACGCGCGAGGACCACGCCCAGGTGGCGAACCAGCTCTTCTCCTCGTACGCGCGAAGCAAGGAGGTCGAGGAACTGGCGGTCGTGCTCGGCGAGGCGGCGCTCTCGGACGCCGACCGCGCCTTCATGGCCTTCGGCGGCGATTTCGAGGACCGTTTCGTCCGACAGGCCCTCGACGAGAACCGGACGATCGAGGAGACGCTCACCATCGGGTGGGATCTTCTCACGCACATCCCGCGGAGCGAGATCAAGCGCATCCGCGACGAATACATCGACCGCTACCTTCCCGTCGCGGAGGAGGAGGGCGGTTCCGCCGAAGCGGCGCCAGACGGCGAGGACGGGTAGGGTCCGCGAGACAAAGGATCGAAGGTGAAGCGCAAGGAAAATCCCAACCGGATGACGCTCCTCAGGCTGCGGCGGCGTCTCGACCTGTCGCAGCGGGGGCACCGGCTCCTCAAGAACAAGCAGGAGAAGCTCATGCAGAACTTCTTCTCGCTCGTCCGGGAGACGACCGATCTCCGCCGGGTCGTCGAGAAGGCCTTCCTGAGCCTCGGCGCGCACTACATCCGCGGCCGCGCCGCGACGGACCGCCAGTCTCTCGAGGATGCCCTCGAGCTGAGCACGCGCCGCGGCACCCTCGGCGTATCGATGCGGTACGAGATGAGCGTGCGGATACCCGAGTTCGATTTCACGTGGCCGGAGAACGATCCGGCCTACACGCTGACCGGCACCTCCCCCGAGCTCGACGTCGCCTTCGGAAAGCTCTACGCCTCCTTCCCGACGCTCCTCAAGCTCGCCGAGAAGGAGAACGCCCTCTTCCACCTCTCCGAGGAGCTCGAGAAGACCAGGCGGCGCGTGAACGCGCTCGAGTACGTCATGATCCCCGATCTCGAGGAGAGCATCAAGAGCATCGAGAGCAAGCTCGGCGAGAACGAGCGCGCCTCGCAGACACGCATGATGAAGATCAAGGACATGGTCCAGCAGCGCGAGGCCGGAAAGACCTGACCGTCCGCGGCGCCGCTCCACCCGGCGCCGGCACAAATCGATTGACCGTCCGGCCGCCCGACGCTATCTTTCCGGTACGGGAAGAGACGGAGACTCCCACCACCCGTTTTCCCTCCCCCGATCCCACCGGGGAAGACGGTCTCCACCGACGACAGACATCGCCATACGGAAGGAGTGCAGTCATGCGCGACCGACCGCATGTCCGGCGCGGCCGTTTCCGCGACCAGGTCGCGGCGGAGTGCCGGAGACCGTGTCAGTTTGACCGCCGTTCCCCTCTTTTACCCGCCTGTCTCCTTTTTTCCATCCTCCTGTTCCCCGGGTTGGCCGGAGGGCGGACCGTCGATCCGGCCTTCGCCGCGAAGGTGAAGGAGATGGAGCGCATCTGGGTGTGGGACGGGAGCGGGATCCACAACGTGGGCAACCTCCAGATACACGTCTGCAACTGGGGGGTCTTCGGCTCCTACCCGGGACGGCAGCTGCCGATCTCGGAATTCCCGTCGGCCCAGTGGCCGGCCAACTCCGGGGTCGAGTATCTCTACACCGCCGGGCTGTGGGTGGGGGCGAAGAAAGGGGGGATCCCCGTCGTCTCGACCGCCACGCCGGACATCGAGTTCCGGCCGAGTTCCGATCCCCTGCAGAAGATCTACACCACCTTCGAGGGGGCCCCGGGCGGCTCCCGGCTGCCGAGCCCGGCCGACGACGACAAGGACGGGCTCGAGGACGAGGACTGGCTGAACGGCGTCGACGACGACGGGGACGGCCGGATCGACGAGGATTTCGCCGCGATCAGCAACCAGATGATCGTCTGCTGGTACACCGACGACGATCCGACGGCCACGCAGGTCAACCCCGAGCACACGCCGCTCCACCTC
>JAFGEZ010000008.1 GCA_016931295.1 Candidatus Krumholzibacteriota bacterium | reverse complement strand
GCCCCGACGAGGGCGCTCCCCACTGCCACACATCGCCCGCGCCGCCGTGGGTGAAGCCTCCGTCGTCCGCTTCGAAGTCCGAGACCACATCCTGCGTGAAGACAATGCCGAACGTATCCGAGTCCACCACGCTAAAGGTCAGCGTCTCCTCGACGGTGCCGGTGACGGCGATCCGCGCGACTCCTTCTTCGGACTGGAGGCGGACGGATCTCGTGCCGCCTCCCTCGAGGACCGTCCCCACATCCGCCGTCGCCGCAAACGCCGCCGATCCGGTGGTCTCGAGGGTGAAGGGCACGGGCGCGCCGACCAGCTCGCCGCCGGCGGTGAGGCGCACCTCGACGGCGGCGGGCACGCCGGCGATCGCCGCGAAGGGCAGGGCGAGCCGGGCCCTGATGATGGCCTGGGGGTAGGGGTCGTCGGCATCGCCGATGCCGTCGCCGTCGGTGTCGGGATCGAGGGGATCGAGGCCGGCGGCGACCTCATCACCGTCGCTGAGGCTGTCGCCGTCGGAGTCGGGGTTGTCGAGGAGCGTCCCGAGGCGGAACTCCTCGAGGTTCGAGAGGCCGTCGCCGTCGATGTCGCCCGCGGCGTCGGAGGGATCCTCGGGGTCGAGGCCGTACGCCGTCTCGACGGCATCGGGGATCCCGTCGCCGTCGGTGTCCCGGAACGCCAGCGCCGACAGGACGGAGTTGGCGAGGAACCTCGCGGCGTTGTCATCATACATCCAGTAGTCAAACCCGATGAGTACGACGCCGCCCGCGCCGTACGGCCGGGAGGCCACGACGGGTGCGCTGTCCGCATCGCTCACGAGCACCACCGTCGCGTCGGCGTCGCCCAGCGCGTACGAGAAGGTCGACTCCGGGGCCGTGATCGGCGGGACGATGCCGGCGGCCAGGGGGTGCTCGGGATCGACCAGCCGCAGTGGAACGTCGAAGAGCCAATCGAGAGGCTCCGCGTCCATGAGGCCCGCGCCCCGGAGCATGTTGCAGCTCTCGAAGGAGAGAGCGATGACCAGCCCGCCGGTCCTCGCGAAGTCGCGCAGGACCTCGCCGAAGATGATTCCCTGCGCGAATCCATCCATCCACTGGTTAGGCAGGAGGAGGATCTGCTTCCCCTCGAGCTCGGCCCGGAGCACGGCGGGATCCTCCTCCCACGACTCCGTTGTCGTGCAGTCGGGGAAGAAGCGGCTGATCGCGGCAAGAGTCTGCGGGACCATGTCGGCGTACGCCGTCCAGGCGAGGATGTGGAAGGGGGGATCGTCCGAGGGGTTGGTGGGATCGAGCCCCCAGGCCACCTCCCGGCCGTCCGAGATGCCTCCGCCGTCGGTGTCCCGCTCGCGCGGGTCGGTGCCCGTGTCGGTCTCGTCGACGAAGACGCCCGTGCCCGTCTCGACGCCGTCGGGGAGCCCGTCACCGTCCGTGTCGGCGGCGAAGGGATTCGTGCCCCTCGCGAGTTCCTCCGCGTTCGTCAGGCCGTCCCCATCTTCGTCGCCGGACGCTTCGAGCACCGCGAGGTCGCTCTGCGAGGCGGTGATGGCGAAGTCGTCGATGTACCAGCCGGGCTCGGTCACGGAGAGATCGCTCCTGAACTGGAACCTGAGCTGGATCCCATGGCCCGCATAGGCCGAGAGATCCGCGGTGACCTCCTGGAACGCGCCGCCGGTCGCGTCGCAGAAGAACCGGTTGCCTTCGTTGCCCGCGACGCCCGGCAAATCGACGAACGCTCCGCCGTCCACCGAGATCATGACCCATGCGTAGTCGCAGCAGCACTCTCCCTCGTAGTAGTGCCAGAAGCTGAGCCCGGGCGCGCCGCCGGCCGGGAGATCGTACTCCGGCGTCTGCAGGTAGCTCCACGAGTAGTCGGGATAGTCGCCCGCGAGGTTCGTCGCCCAGAGATTCGCCCCCGAGCGGGCGGAGCGGGGCCCCGAAGAGGGCGCTCCCCACTGCCACACATCGCCCGCGCCGCCGTGGATGAAGCCGCCGTCGTCCGCCTCGAAGTCCTCGCTGATCTGCTGGCTGAAGGCGATGCCGAACCCGTCGGAGTCGACCACGGTGAGGCTCAGCGTCTCCTCGACCGGGCCGGTGACGGCGATCCGGACGATTCCCCCGTCGGACTGGAGCCGGACGGAGCTCGTGCCGCCGCCGCCGAGGACCGTCCCCGCATCGGCCGCCGCGGCAAACGTCGCCGAGCCGGTGGTCTCGAGCGTGAAGGGCACGGGCACGCCGACGAGCTCGCCCCCGGCGGTGAGGCGCACCTCGACGGGCGTGGCCACGCCGGCGAGCGCGGCGAAGGGCAAGGCGAGGCGCGCCCTGATGATGGCCTGGGGGTACGGGTCGACCGCGTCGCCGACGCCGTCCCCGTCCGTGTCGGGATCGAGCGGATCCAGGCCGGCGGCGACCTCGTCGCCGTCGGTGAGGCCGTCGCCGTCGGTGTCGGGGTTGTCGAGGAGCGTCCCGAGGCGGAACTCCTCGAGGTTCGAGAGGCCGTCGGCGTCGAGGTCGCCGTCGGCGTCGGAGGGATCCTCGGGGTCGAGGCCGTAGGCCGTCTCGACGGCATCGGGGATGCCGTCGCCGTCGGTGTCCCGCAGCGTGATGGCCCACTCGACCGCGTTGGCCAGGAACCGCGCGGCGTTGTCGGTGTACTCGAAGTAGTCGAACCCGATCACGATGACGGCGCCCGCGCCGTAGGGGCG